>JADFNY010000345.1 GCA_022563115.1 Acidobacteriota bacterium
GTCGCCGAGTCGAACGACTCGACGCGAAGCCCCATCGATCGGATGAGCATCTCGGTGGAGAGGCGCACCGCCTCATCGTCGTCAACAACGAAGACGATCGGATCTTCTTTCGCCATAGGAGAAAAATGATGCCGCCCAAGCTGAATGTCAACAAAGATTCTGCAAGGTTCCGCCGGTGGCGGGTCTCGGCGCCGGGCTCGTCAGCCGTCCGGTGCCGAATCGTGCTGACGTGCTCAGCCCCGGCGCGGGATGATCCGCGGGATGATCCGCGGGACCTGCTCGGCGTAGCGCGTGTATTGCTCGCCGAAACGGACGCGCAGCTCCCTCTCCTCGATCACCGTCAGCAAGTACGTGACCGGAACCAGCGCCGCCATCAGCACCCAGGTCGCCTGATTGTTGGCGATGCACGCGACCCCCGTACCGCCGAGCATGATGCCCAGATACCGCGGGTGCCGGACACGGGCGTAGATGCCATCGTTGAGCAGCTTGCCGGGCCCTTCGTCGGCCGCCTCGAGCTCGGGAATTCCCACCAGAGTGCGCAGCTTCAGGTAGCGTCGGCACTTTATTTCGACGACGGAAGCGACCGCGTACAGCACCACCCCGAGGCCGACGAGCACCCATTGGGTGCCGTAGTCGATCGCGAGCAGGGAACCGCGCACTCGAAACAAGCCGTAGCACGCGGCCAGCATCGCCGGAAACATGATCGCGTAGGTGAAACGGAATCCCAGGCGTCGCCAGAAGCCGATGAACGGATGGATAAAGAACCAGAACGCGAACGCCGGCGGAAACGTCACTACGAGCACGAGCGCGGCGTAGTAGCGAAAGGTGTCCACCGCCGCGGCGCTCAGGACTGGCCGTCGATCAGGTGGCCTTCGTAGTGCGCCGTGATCTGATCCGAGAGCATCGGTGACGGCCCTTCGCCCTTGGTGAGGACCTCGTACTGCAGCCCGCTGTCGAGCACGACGACGCCCGGCTTGTTGGCGTTCTCGGCGAGAAAAGCGTCACCTTCGGCCTTGTAGCCGGCGCCCGCTTCCTCCATGCGAGCGGTTTCCTCGGCCGCGTGTTCCTTCAGGGATTCCGGCGGGCCGACATCGCCGGTGGGGGCGCTGCTACAAGCCGACGCGACGAGTACGAGCGGAACGATCAGAGCCAATGTCTTGCGCTTCATGCGCACATCCTTGCGTGGCCGGGCGGCGCCGGGCGCCGGCGTTTGGGAGGAAAGGGGTATTCTACGCACTCGGGGCCCGCGTCGCAGTGCTTTGCGGCACCCCTCAGGGTTTCTCCGAACCCTGGTAAGTGTAGTAGTGTCGCGGCCGATCGAAGCTGAAGAGAAAATTCGTGACCGACCCCCGATTTCTCGGTGTCCTCGCTACTATCGCCGTGGTGTGGAGCACGGCAGCCCAGGACCGCGCCCCGCTGACCGAGGAGATGATCACCGAGGAGATGCTGCGCCAGGGGGCGACGCTTCTCGCCGAGGGAACCTGCTCCCGCTGCCACGCGCGGGACGGCAGCGGCACCAACCTCGGGCCGGACCTTGCCGACGATGAGTGGTTGCACGGCGACGGATCGCTCGAGGCTATCCGCGCGACGATTGTCTCCGGTGTGCCTCGGGACCAGATCAAAGATCCATCCCGGCGCCAGCCCATGGAACCGATGGGCCGGATGATGATCGACGACGATCAGCTCGACGCGCTGGCCGCTTTCGTCTGGAGCCTGAGTCGCTAGCAGGAACGGATTGTTTTCACTGCCCCCGTTTCAGCGACGGATTTTCGATCAAAGCCCGGTTGACGATATTGAACGCGCTGAGCAGGTACGGGGGCCAGACCCCCGGTGCGATGCCGCCGTAGATCTCCCGGTTGCCGACACCGGCCCGGATGAAGGCGGCCTGCATCTCGCCCATGCTGCTGGAAGACCGCAGAATCCCGCCGTAGGTGTTGTAGGTCCAGATCTCCAGCTCGGTGGCGAAGTCGGTCCTGAGGCCGTCGGGGCGCCCGAGAATGATCCAAACGCGGCCGCGATCCGACTTCCAGCCGCGAGGGAACCCCGAGAAACGCCGGTTGGCGGTGGCCACCCTCGTGTAGAAACCTTCTTTGAACGGATGTTGGCGGTCGCGCAGGTCGTCGTCGCGCCGGTCCCAGAACCACTGGATGAATTCACGGCGCTCTTCGTCGGTCTCGAGCTCTTTCCATTCTTCCAGCTCTTCGCTGAGGAACAGATAGCTGACCGGGCCGTTGTCCCATTTCTCGACATCGCCCTCGAAGACGGCCATCGCCTCCGCCGGATCGGTGGGCATTTGCACGCCCGACGTGGCACCTCGCGAAAATGTTGCGGCCCACGGGCCGGCGGACAGCACCGTGGCGGCAACAGTCAGGGCGACAAGGCTGAAAACGCGGCATAGTGACATCGAAGGCTCCCGAGATCCATAAGAACCAGCAGATTCCATAGACTCAACGTAGCACGGACGACACGCTGGATTCATCGCCGGCCTGCGGTCGAGGCCACAGCCTCCGCGACAGGTGGTAGCCGAGGAGAGCCATCAGGGCGATGACCGATACCGCTTGCACGGGCGTGATCCTGCTGTCCCCGGCCGTCGCCATCACCGCCGAGGCGTCGATGCCGAGGCCGGAATAAATAATGTTGACCGCAACCCCGAACAACAGCGCGCAAGTGGTTACGCCCCCGAGGTAGATCCCCAGCACTCTGTTTCCCATGAAACGCGATACCACCAGAATCGTCGTGATGTTGGTGGCCGGCCCGACGAGCAAGAACACCAGCGCCGCGCCCGGATCGAGACCTTTGAGCACCAGCGCCGCTGCGATCGGCGTCGCGGCGGCGGCGCAGACATACAGCGGCGCGGCGATGACCATCATCAGCAACGAGGAGATCCAGCCGCTCGGGATGTTCGCCAGTATGCCGTCCGGGATCGCGACGGCGAGCAAGGCGGCGAGAACGAATCCGACCATCAGCCACGGGGCTAGATCTTCGAGCAAGGGCCCGAAAGCGTAGCGGAAGCCATTGAGAACCGATTCTCGCCATCCTGTCGGTGGTCCGGCGGTGTCCGCGCCGCAGCCCTCGCTGCTGCAGCAGCCGTCGTCGGCAACCGGTTCTCGAGGCGGTGAAGCGTCGGTCGAGGCGGGCAGCAAGCCGACGGCCGTACCGGTCACCAGCGCTGTCACGAACGCGGCAACCGGCCGGATGAGAGTCATGATCGGGTCCATCAGCGCGTAGGTGATGCCGATCGAGTCGACACCTGTTTCCGGCGTCGAGATTAGAAATGAGATCGTCGCCCCACGACTCGCGCCGCATTGTCGCAGCGCGGTGGCGGCTGGAATCACCGAGCAGGAGCAGAGCGGCAGCGGTACGCCAATCGCCGAGGCCAGGAAAACCGACCGGAAGGAGTCCCTTCCGAGCAGCTCATATACCCTCTGCTCCGGGACGAAGGCGCGCAACAACGCGGCGGCGGTGATTCCCAGAAACAGGTACGGAGCGGATTCCGCGGCGACGTCGAGCAGGGCGCTGAAAAAAGAACTGGCAATGAGCATGAGTTTTAGAGTTCTAAGAAACTACTTTCGCGATACAGAAAATTGTCCCACAAGACCTCTGCGCGGCACCCCCGGGAGGTTTTCAGCACCCTGCTAGAACAGTGTGTCCTGCGTCGGCGGTTCGTGGCCTTCTTCGTCCGATGTTTCGGGCCGTACGATCTTGAGCTTCTTGAGCGGCTCGACGCAGGTCGGATCGTCGTTGCCGGGATTGTTGACGTGGGTGCTCACCGGGTGGGCCCGCATTTTTTCGGCCGGATAGGGGAGCAGCAGCTCTTCGAGTGCCTCGGGATCGTCGATCTCGGGGTCCAGCCAGGTATTCCAATGCTCGGGTGGCACGATGACCGGCATGCGATCGTGGATCGTTTCCATGAGCTCGTTCGGTCCGGTGGTCAGGAACGAACATGACTCGACGCGGCCGTCGGCCGTCTCGTCGACGGTTACGGCGACGCGGGTTTGACCGACACGTTATGGTTGGCGGCGAGCGAATACGTAATTACACCGGTCGACGGCGCGGGATTTCCCAACCGCACGCTGAGAGGCGCCGGAATGCTCGCGCTGCGCGAGGAAGAGGGGCTGGAGTACCTTGTGCCGGGAGAGTGCCGGGCCTGGGCGCTGGTCGATCACCAATTTGCGCATGTCTTTGTACGAGACGAAGCGGACATCCGGGCGATTGCCGACCTCTTTCGCAACGACGTCAACGTATCACGCGTGCTTGTCGGCAGCGAACGGAATCAGGTGGGGCTGGATCATCCGCGTG
>JADFNY010000032.1 GCA_022563115.1 Acidobacteriota bacterium
TCGCGCTGCTCACACTGGGCCTGGTGGTGCTGCATCCGACCGTCCAGGCCCCGGCCATCAACGCCGCGCCAATCGGTGCGCCGCCGATGCTTCCGTTCTTGTTCATTACGATCGCGTGCGGAGCGATCTCGGGATTCCACGGCCTGGTGTCGTCGGGTACCACCTCGAAACAGATCGATTGCATGACCGACGCCCGGGCGATCGGCTACGGCGGAATGCTCGGCGAGGGCGCGCTGGGACTCCTCGCCGTACTCGCAGCAACGGCTGGCTTCGCCACCGCGGGAGATTGGTCGAGCCACTACGCGAGCTGGGGTGAGGCGTCGGGCCTGAGCGCCAAGCTCGGCGCCTTCGTGAGCGGCGGAGGCACCTTTATCGCGTCACTGGGCATCCCGTTCGACCAGGCCAAGAACTTCATCGCGGTGATGGTGATCGCGTTTGCGGCGACCTCACTGGATACCGGTGCTCGCATCCAACGGCTCATCATCGCGGAACTCGCAGAGAACTACGGCGTGCGCCCCCTCACCAACCGCTACATCGCGGGATCCGTCGGGATCGCGGCGGCGCTGCTGCTGGCCATCACCCAGGCTGGCGGCCAGGGCGGCCTGATCCTCTGGCCGCTGTTCGGCACCACCAACCAGCTGGTGGCTTCGGTAACGCTGCTGATCGTTTCGGTGTGGTTGCAAAGGCTCGGTCGGCCGATCGTCTACACGCTCGCACCGATGCTCTTCGTCGGAGCGGCGACCGCCATCGCGATGGTCAGCGAGATCCAGGGCTATTTTGCGAACTTCGACGATCAGTGGCTACTCGCGGGAATCGGGAGCCTGATTCTCGCGCTCGACTTCTGGGTGGTCTTCGAGGGACTGCGGATGCTCGCGCGCGGCGGCCAGCATCGCCCCTCCCCCGTGCGGCCGTAGAAGCGCGATCCCATTCCCGAGGGGCCGGGACTGCTGTTTGGTGTAGATTAGCGCTCAGGCTTTAGATGGCGGGAGCCGCTAGACATCCGAGAGGCCAACCATGATTCGTATCGCATTCCCGGCTTCGGCCGTCTTGCTGCTCCTGCTGACTGCGTGCGCGAATCCATACTCCCAGTTCTACAACGATCAACGCGGTGGCAGATCCCTCGGCGAGTTCCCCATCACCGACCGCTACGAGGGGGAACCGCAGATCTACTCCACCAGCGACCAGGAGCGGGATGGCCAGTCCCTGCGTGAGAAGGGCTACGTGCTCATCGGCTCCTCCAGCTTCAACTCAGGTGCTGTCGATTCCCAGCAAGCCGTTCGCCACGCGAAGAAAGTTGGCGCTGCGTTGGTATTGATCCAGAGCCGGTACACCGACACCGTATCAGTTACCAGCTATCACCTGCGCAGTGTCCATGGCTCAGGCGGCTACGGGAACTACTCAGGCACGTCGGCTACGACACTGCCCGGCGAGCCCGTCACTTACCAGATCCCGCACTCGGTCGATCTGTATGACTACGACGCGACCTTCTGGGCAAAGTCGAAGCCGCATTCGTTGGGAGTCCACGCGAACGATCTTACCGACGACATGCGAAGAGAAATCGGCAGCAATCGCGGTGTCGTCGTTACTGTTGTCGTCAGGGATTCGCCGGCCTTCGATGCGGACATAATGAGTGGCGACATCATCACGAAGATCAACGACGAGGTCATTTCCGATGCGCAGGGATTTTACGCCATCATCGCTCGATATGCGGGCCAGGAGGTCGTCCTGCACACGTACCGCGAAGGGCGCGAGCGGGAGGTGCCACTTCGCCTGAATCCTGCCGCAGAGTAGAACGCACGCGGGTTCCGCACCGGAGACACTCTTGAGCCGATACCTGGATGCGCTGAGACAGGCGGAAGGCGAGCGATCGGCCCCCCGGGTCGATTGGGAGCGGGAGCCCCGGCCATTCCGGGTCATCACCGTCACCAGCAACAAGGGGGGAGTCGGCAAGACCACCGTTGCTGGCAACCTCGCCGTGTACTTCCGTGCGCTGCGCGAGGACCTGCCGGTCCTGGTGGTGGGCTTCGACGACCAGCTGACCCTGGATCAGATGTTCGCCATCGGTTCGGGAGCTCCAGACCTCACGGTGGCCAGCGCCATGCGCATCGGAAACCTGAACGCGGCGATCCGCCTCGGACAGTACGGCGTCCACTACGTCCCCTCGAGCGAGGACCTCTCCGACCTGAAGCGCATGATCGAGGATCCCTTCCGCCTGCAGCAGGTGCTGCTGCGCACGGGGTGGGAGGGGCTAGTCGTGATCGACACGAAGAGCGACCTGGAGATCCTCACCCAGAACGCCATTGCGGCCAGTGACCTCGCACTTGTGGTCGTCGCGGACCGCCCGTCGCTACGGCAGGCCGAACGGGTCTACGAACTCATGAAGGGTTGGGGGCGTCCACTCGAGCGCGCGCGCGTACTCCTCTCGATGGTGGATCTCCGGATCAAGTACGAACGCGGGCAAACACAAGACGTCCTCGGCCTGCTTGTTTCGGAGATCCGACGCCGGGGCTTCCCGCTCTTCGAGAGCTTTCTGTCCCGCAGCCCCCTGGTCGCGTCCCTCTACACCAATCCCGAGGAACGGGTGCTGTCCATCCTCCACGGTGCGGAAGGCTCGATCGTCCGACAGCAGATGCAACACCTCGCCGACGATGTTCTGCGGGCCCTGGAGGAGATCGCTGGCGCCCTCCCCGTACCGGGGCGCGCGCGTGCGCCCATCGCGGGGTCCGCCGCAGACGCCGACGAGAGCGCCGAGCCTCCGGCGCTCGAGGTCGACGCGCAGGACAACGCCCTCGGCCTCGAGGTGGACGAGGACCTCGAAGTGTGGCTCGATCGGTCCCTCGGCCGCACCGACCTGGAGCACGACGGGGAGAGGTGAGACGCCGTGGCGTCGAAGCGAGCTTCTGGCTTGCGGCTCAGGATGTCCCTGCAGGACCGACCGCTGAGAAACTCACCCCCGGCAGAGCCGGCAACGGAAGATCTACGCCCGGAACCCACGTCGAGGGGTTGACCGTCATCATGAAAGGCAGAGCACTTCTTGGTAACCGGTTTGTCGCTCCGGAGGGTTCGCTCAGGAACTCACAGAGAAGCGGTCCGGCTGGAAGGCAAGGCTGCGAGAGCCCCGCAGCGGTTCAGCGGCGCTTGCGGATCGATCGCGAGACGATGCCCAGGCCCAGAGCGAACATCAGCGCCGCGTTCGGCTCGGGCATTACCGGACCCCCCGCTCCCTCGCCGCCGGGGTCGTTCTCGGCGGTGAAGTTCACGAAAAGGATGGCGTCGTTGAGATCCGTGCTGATCAGCTCGAAGAACATCGCCGTGGTGTCGAACCCGGTTATCTCCATCATGCCGGAACCTGCGAGGATGACTTCGTCGGCGTTCTGGAGACTGGTTTCGGAGATGTAGTCGATCGTGGTCACAGTCGCCAAGTAGGTGATGGGATTGTGACCTGCCCCAGTTTTTCGTACCAGTCCCTATGTTAGTCCAAGTAGCATTTCCTCATCCCTCGGCCAGGGCCACTGCACCGTTTCGGGGGACGGAGGCCGATAGCCCAGGGCGCTGTGGGGCCGGAAGGTGTTGTACTCGTGCCGCCATCGCTCGATGCTGCGTATGAGGGACTGCGAGCGTCCGCGCAGCCAGCAGCGATAGCTTGGAAAGCCATCCGTGAGATCGATCACAGGAGACTTGCCCCGGGTGCGGTGGTAGGCCTGGAAGGGTTCCTGAGTGACGAGAAGGTGGTCGAACTCGAAGACGTGAAGCCCGCAGCCCCGCACTAGCTCCTCTGCACGCCAGTGAAGACTCCGCCTGTGAATGACACCCTGGTAATCGGAGATGGGTCCGCCCACGGCCCGCGGGCCCGCCCACCCGGCGGGTACTTCGCTCGAAGGGAAGGAACTCCTCAATGCGATCGGCCTCCTCCGCGACTCCCACCCAGACGGCCGGCCGGACGGAGCCAACGATCCCGGTGAACTGCGGCGCGAAATAGGGGCTCTCGCGAGGGTGGGATCTTGCCGGTACCACCCGGCCCGCGGCGCCAGGTCAGAAGATCCCAGCTCAGCGATCCGAACCGGACGGACCTTCATTTCCATCTCGCGGGCGCCCGGACGGACACCTATGAGCGCCGCGAATCCTTGCTCGGCGCCTCGAACCCCATGCCCGAGCCAAAAACCGAAGCAGGAAGGGCAGATCCTCGATCAGATAGCGCCGACCGAGCCTCCCCGGCTCTTGCAAGAGCCGATGCAGCCACTCGAGGCCCCTGACCTGCATCCACATGGGCGCTCGTCTCTTTGTCCCGGCGATGAAGCTGAGCGAGATTCCGATGCCCACGAACCAGACGTTCGGATGCCGCGGTCGCAGCGCATCGATCATGCGGTTCTCCTTCGGGCAGCCGAGGCCCACGTAGACGAGATCCGGGGCCACGCGCTGGAGATCATGGTCGACCAGATCCACCTCGGCCGGCGTGGGATTCGGCGACACGCTCGGGCTCTGGAGTCCGGCGATGCGAAGCGCGGGCCAACGCGTTTGAAGGCGCTCTCGGGCGCCCTCCGCCGCGCCGCGTTCTCCACCCAGGAGGTACAGGCTCCGGTCCTCGAGGGCTGCTCTTTCGGCCAGCAGCCAGACCAGGTCGGACCCGGCCACCCGGTCCGGCAAGGGCGATCCCTGGATCCACGCTGCCCAAAGCAGAGGGATCCCATCCGCCACGATCAGATCGGCGGTCGAACAGAGCCGCTGCAGATCCGAATCTTCCGTGCATTGTCTCAGATAATCCACCGTTGCCGTCAGAAGCCAACCTCCACGGCCTTCCGCGAGGGCCGCGAAGACTCGGTCAACCGTCTCCCCGCGTGTGACGCGAGCAATCGGCAAGCCGGCTGGCATGAAGGTGTCGCGCTTCATTCGCCACACCGTCTCATCGCAAGTCCCCCGAACGAGCAAGCGCGTCACAGAGGTCGCCGCCGCGTCGTCGGATTGCGGCGGGGCGGGGAGTCCCACCACGCGCGTCGATTACGTTGCCGAGGGTAGTACGAGCGGGCTCCTCACGATAGCAGAATACACCGTTCAAGCGGGCAACCCGGACCTGGCTGACCCTGCAAGCGAGCGCCTGATTCTCACGATCGACGAGCCGGGGTCAACCCACAACAGCGGGTGGATCGGATTTGGCCCCGGTGGCTATCTGTACGTCACCAGCGGCGACGGCGGCGGTCAGCACGATGACGACGCGGGCCACCGTGGGAACCGGAAACGGTCAGGACATCACCGCCAACCTCTGGGGTACAATGCTCCGGATCGACGTCGACAGCGACGACTTTCCGGCAGACGCTACCCGGAACTATGCCATTCCCCCGGACAACCCATTCGTCGCCGGTTCGCCGCTCTGCAACTGAACCAGCGGCCTCGAAAGACGCTGGGCTTCCGTTCTCCAGCAGAAGTGCTCAACGAGAGTGTTGCGTTGACCAGTTGAACCGAAGCTCCTTTGCCCCAAATGTCCTGACGACTTACACTGTGAATGGGCGTGACACTTTTGGAGCCGAGCGGCCACTCACCTCCAGGCCCTCGGTTGGGATCGGAAGCCCCGCGAGGGAAAGGCGCTGTCCAACCGCGAACTGAAAGGGGAGAACCATGAAGGCAGTCATCCTGGCGGGCGGAATCGGCTCGAGGCTCGCCGAGGAAACGATCCTGCGCCCCAAGCCGATGGTCGAGATCGGGGGGCGCCCGATCCTCTGGCACATCCTGCAGATCTGCGCCACGCACGGCATCGACGAGTTCATCATCGCCCTCGGCTACAAGGGCGAGATGATCAAGCAGTACTTCCTCGCCTTCAACGAGATGAACACCGACCTCTCGATCGACCTCGGCGCGCAGTCGGTGACGTTTCACAACGGCAACCATCCCAACTGGAAGATCCACCTCATCGACACCGGTGCCGACACGCAGACCGCGGGTCGGCTCAAGCGGCTCAAGCCGTGGCTCGACTCCGAGGAGGAGTTTCTCTTCACTTACGGCGACAACGTCGGCGACATCGACATCACCGCCCTCATGGAATTTCATCGCAAGCAGGGTCGCATGGCAACGGTAACCAGCGTTCGCTCTCCGGCGCGCTTCGGCCGGCTCTCTTTCGAGGGCGACCAGGTGGTCGAGTTCTTCGAGAAGCCCGAGACCGGCGAGGGCTGGATCAACGGCGGGTTCTTCGTCCTCACCCCCGCCGTCTTCGACTACATCGAAGGCGACGAGTCGATCTTCGAGCGCGAATGCGTCGAACAGCTGGCTCGCAGCGGCCAGCTCGCGGGCTACCGTCACTACGGCTTCTTTTCGTGTATGGACACGATCAAGGAGAGGCAGATGCTCGAGGAGATCTGGGCGACGGGCAAGGCGCCGTGGAAGATCTGGCCCTAGGCCATCGCGACAAGCGGCGCACCTTCCCGCGCCGGTCCGTCCAGGAGTACGACTTGACGCAGGACGCCCGACCTTGCCGGTTCTGCGACGCTCCCCTCAGAACTACCTTCGTTGATCTCGGCGCCTCGCCGCTGGCGAACTCGTTCCTCGAGCCGGTTCAGCTACAGCGGATGGAGCCCTTCTTCCCACTGCACGCGTACATCTGCGACCGGTGCCTTTTCGTCCAGCTCGAGGAGCTCGAGAGCCCCGAGGCCATCTTCCGCGACTACGCGTACTACTCCTCGTACTCCGACACCTTCCTCGCCCACGCAAAGGCGTACTGCGAGGCCGTGAGCGAGCGCTTCACAATCGACGAACGGAGCCGGGTCGTCGAGATCGCGAGCAACGATGGGTACCTGCTGCGGAACTTCGTCGAGGCGGGTGTGCCCGTCCTCGGCATCGATCCGGCCGCGAACGTGGCGCGGGTCGCCGTCGGGAACGGCGTTCCCACCATGGTCGAGTTCTTCGGCGAGGCTCTGGCGCGCAAGCTGAGGGACGGGGAGAAGGGTGCGGACCTGATCGTGGCGAACAACGTGCTGGCCCACGTGCCCGACCTCCACGATTTCGTCGAAGGCATCAGGATCCTCCTTCGTCCCGGGGGCGTGATGACGGTGGAGTTCCCCCACCTCATGCGCCTGTTGGAGGAGAACCAGTTCGACACCATCTACCACGAGCACTTCTCGTACTTCTCCTTTCTCACCGCGGAGCGCATCTTGGCGAAGCACGGGATCGTCGTCTTCGACGTCGAGGAGATCGATACGCACGGCGGCTCGCTGCGGGTGTACGGCCGCCACGACGAGGACGGTTCGAAGCCAGTCGGTCCGCGGGTCGAAGAGCTGCGCACCCGGGAGATCTCGAAGGGCCTCGATCGAATCGAGACCTACCTCTGCTTCGCGGATCGTGTGGCGCACACCAAGCGGGAGTTTCTCGCCTTCCTGATCGACCAGAAGAACCAAGGCAAGAGTATGGTCGCCTACGGCGCAGCGGCGAAGGGGAACACGCTGCTCAACTACTGCGGCATCGGAACGGACTTCTTCGACTACATCGTCGACCGGAGCCCGCACAAGCAGGGGCTCTTCCTTCCCGGGAGCCGCATCCCGATCCTCGCGCCCGAGCGCATCCGCGAGACCAGGCCCGACTACGTGGTCATCCTGGCCTGGAACCTGAAAGACGAGGTCATGGAGTCGCTGCGCGACGTGCGTGGCTGGGGCGGGCGCTTCGTCGTTCCGATTCCACGCATCCAGGTATTCGAATGAGCGACCACGTCTCCATCGACCGCGACAGGCTGGGGAGAGATCTCTACCAGCTGATCGTCGACCTCTACCCCGTGTGCCGCAGCATCACCGGGAACGGCGTCCGGGAGAGCCTCGCCCGCATCCAGAAGATCGTTCCCCTTGACGTTCACGAGGTTCCCAGCGGTACCGCCGTGTTCGACTGGACGGTTCCGAGGGAATGGAACATCCGGGGCGCCACCATCAAGAACTCGCGAGGCGACACGGTGCTCGATTTCGACGACTGCAACCTGCACGTCGTGAACTACAGTGCACCCGTCTCGCGCAAGATGCGCCTCGACGAGCTGAAGAGCCACCTCCACACGCTCCCAGAGCATCCCGACTGGATTCCCTACCGGACGTCGTACTACCACGAGACCTGGGGCTTTTGCATGTCCCACCGACAACTCGAGGCCCTGCCCGACGACGAGTACGAGATCCACATCGACTCCACTCTCGAGGACGGCCACCTCACCTACGGCGAGCTTTACATCCGGGGCGAGAGCGACGACGAGGTATTGATCTCCACCCACATCTGCCATCCCTCGCTGTGCAACGACAATCTCTCGGGTGTCGCCGTGGCCACCCTGCTGGCCGAGCACGTGTCGTCGACGCCTCGTCGCTATTCGTATCGCTTCGTCTTCGTACCCGCGACCATCGGGCCCATCACGTGGCTCGCGCAGAACGAGGAGAGGGCGCGGCGCATCCGGCACGGCCTCGTGCTCGCCTGTGTGGGAGATCCGGGGCAACCCACCTACAAGAGGAGCCGGCGCGGTGACGCCGAGATCGACCGCGCCGTCGAGCACGTTCTCGCCCACACGGCGGGCGGCTACACCGTGGAGGATTTCTCGCCCTACGGGTACGACGAGCGCCAATACTGCTCGCCCGGCTTCGACCTCCCAGTGGGCTGCTTCATGCGCACGCCCCACGGACGCTTCCCCGAGTACCACACCTCGGCCGACAACCTCGACTTCGTCACGCCCGAGAGCCTCGCTGACTCCTTTTGCAAGGTGGCCTCGGTGCTGGACGTGCTCGAACGAAATCGTCGCTACCGCAATCTGAATCCCAGGTGCGAGCCTCAGCTCGGCCGTCGCGGCCTCTATGATAGTGTCGGCGGGAAGCAGCTCACGGACGACGATCGGATGGCGCTTCTCTGGGTGCTCAATCAATCCGACGGGGGGCACGACCTGCTCGGGATCGCCGAGCGCAGCGGGCTGCCGTTCGAGCGCATCTGGTGGGCTGCCGAGGCACTTCTGGCAGAGCATCTGCTCGAGCCGGCTCCGCAGGCGCGATAGATGGAGACCGCGATGCAGAGCTCCGCTCACGTGGTCGAGCGCGATCTCCGCTACGTCTGCTCCAGCCTCACGGAAGAGTTCGAGAAGCTGGCGGGGCGCAGGCTCCTGGTCACGGGCGGAGCGGGCTTCCTCGGCTACTACCTGATCCAGGCCCCGCTTTACTGGAACCGCGAGGTGGAGCCGTCGCGTCGCATCGATGTCACGGTCTACGACAACTTCGGACGAGGAATGCCGGACTGGCTGGAGCGGCTGCGCCCCGAGCTCTCACTCGTGCAGCACGATGTGACCCAGCTGCTCCCGGCGGACATGCCGGCGTTCGACTACATCATCCACGCGGCGTCCATCGCCTCTCCCACCTACTACCGGAAGCACCCCATCGCCACGATGGACACGAATGTGAGGGGGGTGCGGGCACTGCTCGACTACGCGCGCGAGCGCGCGGAACGGGACGAGCCCATCGAGGGCCTGCTGTTCTTCTCCACCAGCGAGATCTACGGCGATCCCGATCCCGAGAACATTCCCACACCCGAGACCTACCGGGGCAGCGTCTCCTGCACCGGCCCTCGCGCCTGCTACGACGAGTCGAAGCGCTACGGCGAGACTCTGTGCGTGAACTTCGCCCGGGAGCACGGCACGCCGGTGGCGATGGCGCGGCCCTTCAACAACTACGGCCCGGGTCTCAAGATCACCGACGGGCGCGTGATCCCTGACTTCGCTCGGGACGTGCTCGCCGGCCGCGACATCCGCATGCTCTCAGACGGCGCTCCCACCCGCACATTCTGCTACGTCGCCGACGCTGTGGTCGGCTACTTCAAGATCCTGGTGAAGGGGCGGCCGGGGGAGCCCTACAACATTGGCTTCGAGGCTCCGGAGGTCTCCATGGCGGACGTCGCCGAGCGCGTCGCCGCAGTGGCGCGCGAGTTCTTCGGCTACGAGGGCCGCGTGATCCGCAAGGTGAGCGAGGATCCCGACTACCTCGTGGACAGCCCGAATCGACGCTGCCCCGTGATCCTCAAGGCCCGCGAGGAGCTGGGCTACGACCCCCAGATCTGCCTGGACGACGGACTCGGGCGTTCCCTCGTGTGGTACCGCGATCACCGAGAGGGGGCCGCGGCGTGAGCATGAGGGTGTGCGTCGTCGGGACAGGCTACGTCGGTCTGGTGACCGGGGCCTGTCTCGCCGAGAAGGGTCACCAGGTCACATGCGTGGACGTCGACCCGGCGAAGGTCGAGCAGCTCAATCGCGCGGAGCCTCCGATCCATGAGCGGGGTCTCGCGGAGCTGCTGAAGAGCAACGTCGGCACGAGGCTCTGTGGAACGACGGACCTCGCCGGCGCCGTTCGGGAATCGGATCTCTCCTTCATCGCGGTGGGTACGCCCTTCGACGGGCGGGAGATCGACGTCGCCCAGGTGCGGAGCGCCGCGGAAGCCATCGGGGCGGCGCTGCGGGAGCACCACGGATATCACACCGTCGTCGTGAAGAGCACGGTCGTACCCGGGACCACCGAAGAGCTCGTGCTGCCGATCCTCGAAGAGACGTCGGGCAAGAAGGCAGGGCGGGACTTCGGCGTGGGAATGAACCCGGAGTTCCTGCGCGAGGGCGAGGCGGTCAGCGACTTCCTGCACCCGGACCGGATCGTGCTCGGGGGGATCGACGAGCGCACGGTCCAGGCGATGGGCCAGCTCTACGACGTCTTCGAGGGCGTGGACGTGATCCGCACCAGCCCGAAGACGGCGGAGACCATCAAGTACGCCTCGAATGCGCTGTTCGCCACGATGATCTCGTTCTCCAACGAGATCGGGAACCTGTGCGCCGCTCTCGGCGGACTGGACGTCACGGAGGTGATGCGGGGCGTGCACCTCGATCACCGCCTGAGCCCGATCTTGCCCGGCACGGGGCGCATCGTCCCCGCCTTCACCAGCTATCTCGAGGCGGGCTGCGGGTTCGGGGGAAGCTGCTTCCCGAAGGACGTGAAGTCCCTCATCGCGCACGGCCGCGCCGCTGGCCTTCCCATGGAGCTGCTCGACGCCGTGATCCGCATCAACGAGCGTCAGCCTCGCGAGGTCGTGCGGAGGATCCAGAAACACTTCCCTTCGCTGGCCGGGGTTCGCATCGCGCTCCTGGGTCTCGCTTTCAAGCCGGGCACGGACGACATGCGTGAGTCGCCGGCCCTGCCCGTGGCCCAGGAGCTGCTCGCGCAGGGCGCGCTGCTCAAGGCCTACGATCCGGTGGCTCGCCGCGAGGCGGAGAAGCTGCTCTCGAGCCGGGACGTCGAGTACGTCGACGATCTCTGGTCCAGCATCGACGGTGTCGACGCGATCGTCCTCATGACGCGCTGGCCCGAGTTCGAGGCACTGCCGCGGCTCTTGGCCGACCGGAACCCTCAACCCCTTGTCGTCGACGGCCGCCGAATGCTCGACAAGCGCGAGATCGAGCGTTACGAGGGCATCGGACTCTGAGCGGCGGTCCTTGTGACAGCCTAAGGGTGTTGAACGAAGACCGGCCGCGAAGGCTTCACCGTTTAGGGAGAAGCCAGCCGCGCGTCATCGTCATGTTCCGGGTTGTGGGCCGAAGACGGCATCCCGCCTGGTTCGTGGTGGTCGGCTAGACTGGTGCCTACGCAGTACGGCTCGACCAGTACATCCATCTCCCCCGCCAGCAGCTTCGAGAGCGCGGTATACGCGTCGGGCCGTACCCAGAGCAGGCTGGCGATTCGTCCTTTGCGCTCGACGAGTCGAACGTCGAAGGAGACCTCGCGAGTATCCCGGCAGCGGCCCCGGGTGCCGATGTCATCTTCGTAATAGATTTCACGGCGCGCATCGAACGCCCAGAATCTGCGCCGGACGGTGTCCGGCCAGTCCGCTCCGATGCGCGCCGTAAGCTCCCACTCATACCGGTCTCCAGACTGTCGCGGCGGCAGCGAGAGCACCGCAACGGTGATGCCGTCCTCAGCGGCTACTTCTGCCTCCAGTCGCTCGCCGATTATTTCCATCATCTTGTGCTCGCGTAGGGCACTCCACCCCTCGCTGAAAGCGCTGCTTGCGCAGACGAAGCCTATCAGCGCCACTGCGATGGACAGCTGGCGCCCCCGCAGCAGCCCACTCGCAAGTACGGCGGTCAGGCCTGCGAGGATCGGCAGCACCGGGATCACGAAGCGTGAATGGGTCGGTTCCTGCCAGGGATCTCTTCCCATCAGGACGACGGCCGCGATGGCGGCCAACAGTGCTGCCAGGGAGGCGATGGCACGAACCCGCATCGGCCCAATCTCTGCGGTCTCAGTTGGATAAGCGGGGAAGGGCGAACAGGCGATAACGACCAACGCAGCCGCGATCCCGCCGTAGAGGGTGGCCCCGGCGCCGGCCCGACCCAGGAACGACAGGTTTGCCACGGCCGCCCCGAACGCCCCGATGGAGACAGACCAGAGCGCTCCCAGGAAACGAAAGGGCAGGTAGAAGAACTCTGCCTCCGCCATCTCCACGGCTCGCGCCGGATGCACGTCTGGTCGAGTGGTCGCGTAGTCGCTGATCGCGAGGTAGGTCGCGTAACCGATACCTGCCACGCAGAGGAGTGCGGCTGTTGCGGACGCTGCTCGTCGCCGTTCGTCGCCGGAGCTGCCTGCCGCGACGACGGCGAGTAGCGACACGCATGCAAGCGCTGCTGCAACGCCGTACTCGTTGAGTAAGCTCGCAGCGCCTACGAGCGGCAGTGCGCCGCCGAACCACCGATAGGCGACGGCGTCCTGCGTGGCGATGAAGCGCAGCAGCAGAAGCAGAGCTGCGTATACAAGCAAAACCGCGGGCAGGGCGACGAGAGCGATGTTGGCGGTGGCGAGCCCGACCTTGTGGAAAACAGGTGCTATAGCGACGCATGCGACGAGCGGCGCGAGGTGACCCTGCGAGGGGTACATCTTCCGGAAGAGCAGAGCCGACGCGATTCCCAGTAGGGGCCATAAGAGAAAGTGAGCAACGAAGGATGCCGTCCAGATTCCACCTGCCGAGCCCGCGACAAAGCGCCACAACGCCGCATTGACAGGACGGTCCGCGTAGCTGGGCGCGATTGCCTGCACGCCCGACTCGCGCAAGAGCAGCCAGAGCCAGCCGTCGTCCCAGTAGGGGAATGCGAGCCAGGCCCCCGCAGCCATTGGAATGAACACCAGCAGCAGGGCAAAGGTGGAGGCAGCGCCGCGTACCAGAGGCGCGTGAAGCAGTAAGCGTCTCCTGACTTCCATTCTGGATCTGTCCCGGGTTCCGCGAAAGTTGGGATGGCGTAACCGCATCCTATGGTATTCTCCCGCCTCCGGCATGCGACAATTGGCAGCCAGCATGACCCTCCGCGTCATGAGCCCCGAGGTGGTTGATGGCCGCTCCGCCGGGCTCGAGCTCGTCTTCGACCCACCCGGAGCATGACGCGCCGCGATCTCTCCGGGGACCGCGCATTGGCGGCCGTGGTCCTGGCCGCTGGCCGCAGCGAGCGCTTCGGCATGCCCAAGCAGTACGCGCGGCTCGGCGGTGAACGGCTGATCGACCGGGCTGTGGGTTTCGTGCGTCGCTTCACCGATCGCGTGATCGTCGTGCTGCCGGAGGGCCACGCCTGGGAGGGACCCCCGGTCCACGCGACCGTGCCCGGAGGCGCGACTCGTACCGAGTCGCTGCGCCACGCGATGACGGCCCTGCCGGAGGACAATGAGTTCGTCCTGGTCGACGACGTCATCCGGCCCTTGGCCACCTGTCGCGTGGTCCGTGACCTGCTCGACGCCGTTGCCGCTGGCGCCGACGCCGCCATGCCGGTCTGGTCGCTCCCGGACACTCTCAAGGTGTTGCACGACGACGGCCGGATCACCCACGCGGGTCGCGAGGAGTTCGTCATGGCGCAGGGGCCCACCGCCTACCGAGCCGCCGCGCTCCGGCGCATGTTCGACGACCTCGCCGACATCCCGATCGAGGAGACGGTCGGCATCGAGCGCATCGGCGGACGCGTCGTCGGCGTGCCTGGCGACCGCTGGTCTCACCACGTCGTGGAGCCGCGCGACCTCGTGCTGATGGAGCGGCTGCTCGGCGCCTTGGATGACGAGAGCGGGGATAGGAATACTGGCTATCGATGACCACCGGTACCGACGCGCCCAAGGGAGAGGAAGCGAGGCCGCGGCGTTTGCGGGAGTGGGCGCTCGGCATCGGGACGAGCGTGGTCGTGACGGGCCTCATGCTCTATGTCGGCGAGTTCGCGCTCCGCGTGTTGCGGCCGGATCCCGGCTTCGCCGCCATTCGGGAGGCCGAGCGACAGGGCCGGCCGTACGACAAACGCGCGCGCGTCGAGGTCGTGCGGGATCTCCGCGCGCGAGGTGTGGACGCGGTGTCGCGAACCATCCCCGCGAGGCTGCTCGAGGAGACCCCAGACGGATTCTACCGGTCGCGGATCTCGATCGACGGGCGGGAGGTCTTGCCCCTAGGCGGGATGTCGCGCAGAACCATCGTGCTGTGCAACGAAACCGGGGAGTACGCTGTCTTCGAGAGTGACGAGCGCGGTTTCCGCAACCCCCTCGGCCTCTGGCAGAAGGCGCCGGTGGATCTCGTGCTGATCGGAGATTCCTTCACGATCGGCGAGTGCGTGCCGCCGGAGCAGGCCTTGGGCGCTCTGCTCCGCCAGCACTACCCGGCGACGGTCAACCTCGGCATGAGCGGCTTCGGACCGCTTTTCGAGCTCGCAACCCTCGAGGAGTACGGCCCGGTGCTACGGCCGCGCCGGGTGTTGTGGTTCTACTTCGAGAACGACCTCTATTGGTTCGACCTCGGAATCCAGAAGCGGTCGCCGCTGCTGCTGCGCTACCGCGAGCCCGCGGGCTTCCGCCAGGGTCTCCTCTACATGCAGCCGGAGATCGACGCTCGCCTCGCCGAGCTGTGGGCCTCGGGAGCGGGCGACCCGGTGACCAACCCGGTCGAGCTCATGGAGGAGCTCCAAGGCACAGGAGTCGGGCGCCTCCTGAGCTTCCTCAGGCTGGCGAAGTTGCGCACGGCCGTCGGGGCTCTGCGCCGTCCACCCACGTCTCCCGCCGAGCGCGAGCCCGCGGACCTCGCCCTCTTCGAGTCGATTCTGGAGCAGGCCAGGAACCGAGTCGCCTCCTGGGGCGGTGAGCTGGCCTTCGTCTACCTGCCCGGCAGCGGGAACTTCGATCAGGACATCGGTTGGCGGCCGCGCGACGACTGCGTGCGCAACCGCGTGCTGGCGATCGCCAGAGCCCTGGGACTCGAGGTGATCGACGTCCAGGAGGCAATGGAGGATCACGACGATCCGCTCTCGCTCTACTCGTACCGGGGGACCAGCATCCTCGGATCGCCTCACCTGAACGGCGAGGGCTACGCCTTCGTGGCCCGGCTCGCCCGGTGCCAGCGGATGGTCTTCGCTGACGGGATTATCTCTAGCTGCGACGGGGCCATATTCCGCGGAACTTCCGATCAGGAGGACTCTACAGCTGCGCTTCGTTCGCAGAACACTCTCGAGCAGGTTTCGGGTGGACAACACATTGGCAGAGTAGTCGGTGTGGTAGTCATTGCTGAAACGACCGGCAAGGTTCTCGAACTCAGCCGCACCAC
>JADFNY010000033.1 GCA_022563115.1 Acidobacteriota bacterium
CGAGCGCGGGGGCAACTTGAGCATCGGCCAACGCCAGCTCATCAGCTTCGCTCGCGCCCTGGTAGCGGACCCGCGCATCCTCGTCCTGGACGAAGCCACCGCCAACGTCGACACCTTCACCGAGCTGGCCATCCAACGCGCACTGCGAGAGATCCTCAAGGGCCGCACTGCCGTGGTCATCGCCCATCGCCTCTCCACAATCCAGAACGCGGACCTCATCGTCGTGATGGACCACGGCCACATCATGGAGACGGGCACACACACCGAGCTCATGGAGCGCGACGGCCTCTACACGCGCCTCTACGCCCTGAATTTCCAGGAATCTTCCGGCGAGGGGGAGCCCCTTCCCGTCGTCGTGGAGGGCGCCTAGGTCCTGGCGATAGCCCCCCGCGGACGGCCTCCCCTGAACGCCTGTGGAAGGCATCCCCCAGTCTCGCCTTGGAAAGACCCGCTTGGACACCATCGACGATCTCAGCCGGGCGGTCGTCTCCTGCACCCGCTGCCCGCGTCTCGTGGTCTACCGGGAGGAGGTGGCACGAGTCAGGCGTCGCATGTACATGGACTGGGAGTACTGGGGCCGGCCCCTGCCCGGCTTCGGGGACCCGGAGGCCCGGCTGCTGGTCCTGGGCCTGGCGCCGGCGGCCCACGGCGCCAACCGCACCGGCCGCATGTTCACCGGCGACCGCTCGGGTGACTGGCTGTACCGTGCCCTGCACCGCGCCGGGTTCGCCAGCCAACCCGAATCTCTCGACCGGCGGGACGGTCTCGAGCTCGCGGACGCTTACATCTCCGCCGCCGTCCGCTGCGCCCCGCCCGACAACCGGCCGACTACGATCGAGCGCGACGCCTGTCGACCCTTCCTCGAACGCGAGATCGAGCTTCTCGGGTCCGAGGGGCCCGGCATCCGCACCATCGTTCCGCTCGGGCAGTTCGCCTACGACCAGGTACTTCGCATCTACCGGGATTGCGGCTACACGGTGCCGAGGCCGAAGCCGCGTTTCGGCCACGGTGTCGAGGTTGCGCTGCAGGTCGCCGCTACGCAAACGGGCCCCATCGTCGTGGCGAGCTTTCATCCGAGCCAGCAGAATACCTTCACCGGCAAGCTGACCGAGGAGATGCTCGATGCGGTGTTCAGCCGCGCTCGAGCGCTTGTCGATGAGCCCGGCGCCTGACCTAGCAGGGTGCTGAGAAACCCCGGGAGTCTTTCAGCACCCTGCTGGTATGCTGTTTCCAAGCACACCGGCGAAATAACCGGACCTCGCGATGGGCATTGAAACTGGTCGCGGTTTACGGTCAAAGTGTTCGGTGCACCTGCCGCATACGACGAGTGTGTTCACGGAGGAAACATGCTGATCCGCAGGCCGAAAGGCTGGGAAATTCCGGAGCGAGAGGTAACGCCGGAGGGCGTCTATATGAACCGGCGCGAGCTCCTGCGATCGATGGGGTTCACCGCCGCGGGGGTCGGCTCGCTGCTGGCCACCGGTTCGTTCGCCGAGGCTTCGGTTCAGCAGCGCATTCGCGGCGTCGACGCCGCGGTCAATTACCCGGACTGGCCGGCGGCGGACAAGTACCCGGCCGAGAGCAGCGAGGTGTTCACCGAGGAGCTCACGGGCCGCGGCATCACGCCGCAGAACGTCACCCTGGCGTACAACAACTTCTACGAGTTTCGCACCGACAAGGCCAATGTGTGGCGCCACGTCGAGCGCTTCGAAACCCGACCGTGGGAGGTGGAGGTCGGTGGCCTGGTCGACAACCCGCAGACCTTCGACGTTGACGACCTGATCCGCAGCATGCCGCTCGAGGAGCGCGTCTACCGCTTTCGCTGCGTCGAGGCGTGGGCCGCCACCGTGCCGTGGACCGGTTTCCCGTTCCGCGCCCTGGTCGAGCGGGTGCAGCCCCAGAGCCGCGCAAAATACATCCGCATGACGACGGCGCTGCGCCCGCAGCAGATGATCGGTGTCGAGGAGCAACCCTGGTACCCGTGGCCGTACCATGAGGCGCTCACCATCGAAGAGGCGATGAACGACCTCTGCCTGCTGGCGACCGGCGTCTACGGCAAACCGATGCCGAAGCAGAACGGCGCCCCCATTCGCCTGATCGTTCCGTGGAAGTTCGGGTTCAAGAGCATCAAGTCGATCGTCGCCATCGAGTTCACGGAAGAGCAGCCGAAAACGCTGTGGAGCACGGTTACCCCGACGGAGTACGGGTTCTGGGCCAACATCAACCCAGAGGTGGCACACCCGCGATGGTCGCAAGCGACCGAACGCGTGATCCCCAACAACCAGAGGGTCCCGACGCGCCTTTTCAACGGCTACGCCGAGTGGGTCGCTGATATGTATCGCGACCTCGGGGCCGAATACGGCGAGTGGCTGTACCGCTAGCAGGCGGCGCCGCAACCAGGCCCATCGGAGTTCTTCAGCACCCTGCTAGCACCTGCCGGACGCCGCAGATCCGGAGACTTGATCAGCGACGGCGCTCGGCGATGACCTCGTCGACGTCATGGGTGGGCGCCTGGCAGGCGTAGTTCTCGCACACATAGAAGGTCGGCCGCTGGTCGACAACCTTCTTGCCGGCCAGCAGTGGAATCTCCGCCGGCGCCTGGGCCGCCTCGTCGCTCGCCGGATCGAAGGAGACGATCAGATCGTGCGGGCGAAACTGTCCCCACAACGATCGCAGTGCACCGCTGACTTCGCGTGACTCCCTGTCGCCGATGAGCGCGATCTCGCGCGGCGAGCGGAGGTAATAGTCGATTGCCGCGATCATGTGGGCGAAGCTGCTGGGCGCCGCTTTCATCTGAGTGTGAAACGCGTGCAGCACGTCGCTGGCACGCTGCCCGTAGCTCTCTTCGCCGGTAAGCGCCTGCAGCCGCAGTAGAGCGTTGGCAGCCACCGCGTTCCCAGAGGGCGTGGCGCCGTCGTGCCCCGGCTTCATGCGGGCGATCAACTCCTCGTGATCGGTGCCGGCAAAAAAGAAGCAGCCGGCGTCATCGTCCCAGAAAAGCTCGATCATCCGGTCCGCCAGCACCCGTGCCTGGCGCAGCCATTCGAGCTCGAAGGTGGCCTCGAACAACTCGATGAGTCCGCCAAGCAGGTTGGCGTGATCGTCGATGTAGGCGAGCAGATGGGTGCGGTTGTCGCGGTGGCTGTGCAGCAGGCGCCCGTCCACGGTCATCGTGCCGAGCGCGAAGGCCGCTGCGCGTCGCGCCGACTCCAAGAACCTCTCCTCGCCGAGAACCCGATAGCCTCGCGCCATCGCGGCGATCATCAGACCGTTCCAGTCGGTGAGGATCTTGTCGTCGAGGCCGGGGTGAACCCTCTGGTCGCGGACCCGCAGCAGCAGCGAGCGGGAAGCGGCGAGGCTCGATTCGAGCGCTTCTGGATCGGTGCCGAGGTCGTCGAAGAACTCGGCGGCGGGTCTCGACAGGTTGAGGATGTTCGTTCCCTCCCAGTTTCCGTCGTTGGTGACGTCGTAGACGGTGCAGAAGGCCGCGGCTTGCTCGCCGAGCAACGCTTGGATTTCGGCGAGTTGCCAGACGTAGAACCTGCCCTCTTCGCCCTCGGAATCGGCGTCGACCGTCGAGTAGTAGCCGCCGGCGGGCGACTGCATGTCGCCGATCGCCCAATCGAGCGTCTCCGTAGCGACACGACGGTACTCTTCGTGGCCGGTCAGTTGGACGGCCTCCAGGTACGCGGTCGCGAGCAGGGCGTTGTCGTAGAGCATCTTTTCGAAGTGCGGGACGAGCCAGCGATCGTCGGTCGAGTAGCGGTGGAAACCACCGCCGAGCTGGTCGTACATGCCGCCGTAAGCCATCCGGTCGAGCGACAGCGTCGCCATGTGGAGCACCTCGGCGTCACCGTGGTGCCAGACGTAGCGGAGCAGCAGGCTGATCGCCATCGGATGCGGAAACTTCGGGGCGGGCGAAAATCCCCCGAAGATGGGCTCGAATCGATGCCGGTAGTGGGCAACCGCGGCGTTGATGAGATCGGTGCTCAAGATTTCCAGCGACGTCGACTTCCCCGGCCGCCGGGCGTTCGCCTCGATGTTCTCGACGATGTTGTTCGAAGTCGCCTCGACGTGGTCGCGTTCCCGGTCGTACGACTGTCTGACCGCTTCCAGAACACTGCGGAACCCGGGCATTCCGACGCGATCTTCTGGCGGGAAGTAGGTTCCGCCGAAGAAGGGCTTCAGGTCGGGGGTCAAGAAGACGGTCAACGGCCAGCCACCGTGCCCGCTCATCATCTGGACCGCCGTCATGTAGATATCGTCGAGGTCGGGGCGCTCCTCGCGATCGACCTTGATGCAAATGAACCCCTCGTTCATTTGCGCCGCGATCTGCTCGTCCTCGAAGGACTCGCGCTCCATGACGTGGCACCAATGGCAGGCGGCGTAGCCGATACTCAGCAGTATCGGCTTGTCTTCGCGCCGCGCCGCCTCGAGCGCCGCCGGGCCCCACGGATGCCAGTCGACCGGGTTGTGGGCGTGCTGCAGGAGATAGGGGCTCGTTTCTTGCGCCAGGTGGTTGGACGGGCGGGGGTCGTTCATCGTCACAGCATACCTTCTGCGTTTTTCGTTCGGCGCTTCGCCAGCACGTCGCTGAAGAACTCCCAGGGTGTTATACGGGTCGATCGATCCTCGAGGAGGGAGTGCTCGGCCCCGGTATCCCCTTTGTCCCAAAGCCATTTTCCCCGGCTCAGCTCGTACGGAAAGTGCTTTCCGTACTCGATGAGGCAGTTGGCCAGCCAGCCGCGGCGGTGCTCTTTCGACGGTGCCGCATTGCGGCGAGCGGTCCACGAAGGTAGCTTGAAAGCTCCCCCTTTTCCCCGCTACGAGCGGAGCGATGTCGAAACAACGTTCACCAGCCCCAGCACTGCGCCCGGCTGCCGGCGTGTGCGCCGTAGCATTGCTGTGCGCCGGATCGGCGATCGGCCAGGAGCAGCGGCTGCAGGCGAACTTCACCGCCGACGTCAACCTCGTCCTGCTGCACGTAGCGGTCATCGACCCGCGGGGCGGCGATGTCCCTCCGTTGAGTGCCGAAGACTTCATCGTCTTCGACGACGACGTCAGACAAGCCATCGAGTTGTTTGTCGCGCCCGCCGACGCGCCGCTCGACGTCGCGCTGGTTCTGGATTCGAGCGCCAGCATGAAGCCGGTCGAGGTGGTTGCCCGCCGCGCCGCGCTGTCGTTCTTGGGCCGCCTGGCTCCGGACGATTGCGCCTACGTGTTGCCGTTTTCCGACACCGCGGGCCCCGGGAGGTGGGGACGGGCCGCGGATCCCGAGTTGCGCAGCTACATCGGCAGGATTCGCTCGCACGGCGGCACGGCGTTGCACGATGCCATCCTCGAGGGCCTCGCCCAGCTCGAACGGGCCAACGCCAACGACCTCGTTGCGGTCGCCACCGAGGCCGAGGAGGGTCGCGAGCTCGAAACACGCGAGGATCCGGACAACGACACGGACAGCGGGCCGCCGTCGAGAGGCGCCGGGGCCGAGCGTGGGGCCGCGTCAGGCGGCGCACCGACCATCAGGCTGCCGCCGCGGCGCACCTCGCTGTTGAGTCAGGTCGGCGATGCCATTCGTGACCTCGATCTCAGCGCACCCCCTCCGGTCACCGGCTGCGGCGAGCCGCTTCCTGCGGGCGCATCGACGACCGTGGCCAATGTCCGGCGCAGGGCGCTCGTCGTACTCAGCGACGGCGCCGACATGGACAGCAAGGCGAGTTTTTATGAGGCCCTCGGTGCGGCGCGCGCCGCGAGCGTTCCCGTGTTTCCAGTGGCCCTCGGCTACGCCAACGACGACCCCAGCCTCAAGGAGCACCTCGAGGAAATTGCCCGCGCGACCGGCGGCAGAATGATTCGGAACGGCAGGCCCGGTGAGCTGGGCGAGTCGTACGACGAGGTGGTGACCCTGCTGCGATCGTACTACCTGATTGGATACGATCCGGACCGCCTGGGGGCTACCGCGGAGACTCCGCCGGGCGGGCGGCCGCGCTGGCACGCCGTCGCCGTGACCCTGCGCCGCCCAAACTTCGAAACGCTTGTTCGACCCGGGTACTACCGCTAGGAGGGTGCTGAAGAACTCCTGGCGAAGCTCTCCAGCACCCTCCTAGATCGCCGGCTACTCGGCGGCCGTTTTCCCGTCGGTCTCGAGCACGCCGAAGCGATGGACCATGGCCACGAACGTGGTGTACTTGAGCCCCAGTGCGTTTGCGGCCCGGGTCATGACCCCGCCGTTCTGTTCCAAGGCTGCGGCGATCAGGTCCCGCTTATGGCGCCGTATCGATTCCTCGAAGTCGGGGTCTTCTTCCTGCTCGGGCGCCGGCTGCAACGTCGACGGCGACATTCGCTGCGGTTGCGGAGGAAGCATTTCGCCGCTCCAAGGGGTCAGCGAAAGCCGTAGCAGAGACCGGCACTCGGGACACGCGAGGGGGTGATTCTCCGCCACCGGGTAGCCCGCCGGCGCCGCGGCGGGCAGTTCAGGGGCGAGGGGTTCACTCCAGGAGCGCGGCGCAGGTGCGCCGTTGCCCCAGGAGGGATTTGCGCTGTTGATTGCTCTAACAGGGGAGCGGGATCGGCTGTATCCGTTGGCCATGACCCCATCCTTCCAATCGCGGGGAGCATCGGAAGAGAAGTGTTCTACTCGATATGACGGTTGCCAGCGGTAGAAAGTTGCAAGAATCTGGATGCCGGCTGACAGCCTGCCGAACCGGGCCTGCCTAGCGGCTAGCTACAGTTAGCCCGGGGTTTTTTCAGGATGACGTGCAGCCCACGCATTCGACGCCGCGAACAGAGAAGCGACTGCGAGCCCTGCGGCGATCGACGCCTGTATCCAACTGATGCGCGCGAAGAAGAGGATCAAGGCGTTGGTGGCGAAATAGACGCCGTAGAGGGCGGCGTATCCGGCCACTAGCTGGCGCGAAACCGCCATCCAGGCGACCGCCACCGTGACCACCCCGGCGAACAGCATCGAGAGCCCGTTCAGATCGTGGAGCGCGCCTGTCACGGCATCGGCGACCAGATCGCCCCGGGTGGCGAAGTGCCACACGGCCAGCGCGATCGACACCGAGCCGGTGGCGAACAGGACGAGTCGGGGCTGGCGGATGTCGGACGATGGTTTCATCGGGCAAACTGTACAGCAGGGTGCTGAAGAACTCTCGGAGGTTCTTCAGCACCCTGTTAGGAGAGGTAGCAATTGTCAGCAACTCCGAAACCGAGCAACGCTGCGCCACGCCGGCCTCCCGAGCGACCGCGCACCGGCGTGTACAAATGGTTCTTCGCCTGGCTCCTGTCCAAGCTCCAGCGTCATTATGGCGAGGAGGTCGACAAGCGGAAGAAGGAGCTACTTGGCGCGCTCCACGGGACGGTCGTCGAGATCGGCGCCGGCGCCGGGGCGAATCTCGAGTTCTACCCGCGCGATGTGCGTATTCTCCTGGTCGAGCCCAACGCCCACATGCGCCCGTATCTCGAGGATGCGGCGCGGAAACACGACGCCTCGTTCGAGATTCGCGCCGGCACAGCCGAACGCATGGAGGTGGCCGACGCCAGCGTCGACTTCGTGGTCTGCACCCTGGTGCTGTGCTCGGTCGATGACCCGGAGGCGGCGCTGCAGGAGGTGGTTCGGGTGCTGAAGCCGGGCGGCCGGTTCATTTTCCTGGAGCATGTTGCCGCGGCCCACGGCACGGAAACGCGGAAGTGGCAGCGTCGCCTGCGGGGTTTCTGGCGTCGCATCTGCGACGGCTGCACGCTCGATCGAGAGACCTGGGCTCGCATCGAGGAGGCTGGCTTCGCTACCTGCGACATTGAGCACTTCGAAGCCGAGAACATCCCGATCGCCAAGCCGCACATCGCGGGCACGGCGACGAAGGCGGAGCGGGCCATGGTGGAAGTGTGATGGTCTGGTTACGCTGCCACACTTCCACCACGGCCTGCGTCGCGCCGCCTCGCATCTGCCCCCACGGTGCCCGTAACGGCACCCCCGGGAGTTCTTCAGGACCCCGCTCTAGATGGTATTCATTTCGGCGCCCCCGGTTGACGGAACCCACTACCGGGCGGTAGGAACGACACATCCATCCGCACGGAGGCGCCCCCATGTTCAGAAGGCCGGGTTTTTGGATTACCGCGGTCATGGTTTGCGTCGCGGCCGCAATCTTCGCGATCATCTACTTCCCGCTCGCCTTCCCCATCGTCGCGCTCGACATCCGCATGGACCGGCAAGGGGCGCTGGCCTCGGCCCGGGAGCTGACCGAACGCTTCGGTTGGGGACCGGAAGGTTACCGAGAGGCGGCCTCGTTCGGCCTCGCACCACAGGACCAGGAGTTGGAGTTCATCGAGCTCGAGGGTGGCGGCCCCGAGGTCTTCCGGGAGGTGCTCGCCGGGGGTGTCTTTTACCCCTACCGTTGGACGGTCCGCCACTTCAAGGAGCGGGAAAGAAACGAGACCAGGATCACGTTCACGCCGGCAGGCGAGCCCTACGGGTTTGTGCAAGTGCTCGCCGAGGATGCACCGGGGGCGGCGCTCTCCGAGGAAGAGGCGCTGGCGATCGCCGAGCGCGCCGCGAGCGCCGAGTGGGGCCTCGATCTGGCGGCCTTCGAGCGCGTCGAGAGCTCCCAGGAAACCCGCCCCGGCGGCCGCATCGACCACACCTTCGAATACCAGCGAACGGGGGTCCGCTTCGGCGACGGCCGGCTCAGGCTGCGCCTGGTCGTGGGCGGTAACGAGCTCACAGAGCTGACCCACTTCCTCGAGGTTCCCGAGGCCTTCTCGCGCCGCTATGCCGAGATGCGTTCGACCAACGATCTGATCGGCGCCCTGGGCCAAGTCGGCGCGCTGCTCGGATACCTGCTCATCGGCTGTGCCACGGCGCTGTTCTTCCTGTTCCGCGAGCGCTGGGTGTTGTGGAGGAAGCCGGTCTACTGGGGCGTCTTCATCTCGTTCCTGCAGGTTCTGGTGGTGTTCAACCAGCTTCCGCTGATGTGGATGGGCTACGATACGGCGCTCTCGAGCCAGAACTTCCTGTTGCAACAGATCGGGGCGGCACTGGGGCTCTTCATCCTCATGGCGGGGATCTTCGCGGTGAGCTTCATGGCCGCCGAGACCATGACCCGGCGGGCGTTCCCCGACCACATCCAGCTGTGGCGATCCTGGTCGCCGGGGGTCGCCAACTCTCCGTCGATTGTCGGATTCACGATCATCGGCTACCTGATGCTCGGTATCTTCTTCGCCTATGAGGTGGGCCTTTACCTGATGGCTCACAACATGCTCGGCTGGTGGTCGCCGTCGGGAGCATTGGGGGAGCCCGACGTGCTGGCAACCTACTTTCCTTGGCTTACGGCCATCGCCGTCTCGTTGCAGGCCGGGTTTTGGGAGGAGTGCTTGTTCCGCGCCGTGCCGCTGGCCGGAGCCGCCCTGCTCGGCAAGCGGTTTGGTCGCCCGAAGGTCTGGATCTTCGCCGCCTTCATCGTCCAGGCCTTGATCTTCGGCGCCGGCCACGCCGCGTACCCGACCCAGCCGGCGTATGCGCGGGTCGTCGAGCTCATCATTCCCTCGCTCGGCTTCGGGCTCCTGTACCTGTACTTCGGTCTGTTGCCGGCGATCGTTTTGCACTTTGCCTACGACGTGGTGTGGTTCGCCATGCCGCTGTTCGCGCAGTCGGCACCCGGTGCGTGGATCGACCGATCCATATTGCTCGCATTCCTGTTTGTGCCGCTCATCATCGTGTTCTGGAGGTGGGCGGTCGCCGGCGGCTGGGTGGAGGTTGCTCCCGACGCGTACAACCGGGCTTGGCAGCCGGCGCCGTTGCCCGAGCAAATCGAGGCCCCACGGGCGCCCGCAGACATCGGTGTGATGAGCCCCACCGTGCGACGCTTGCTGCCGGTCGCGGGGATCGTCGGGTTGTTGCTGTGGTTCGGATTCACGGCCTGGAGCTCGCAGGGGACGCCGATCCAGATCGGTCGTCAGGAAGCGATTCGCGTTGCGCGGCAGGAGCTGAGTTCCCACGACATCGACCTTGAGTCCGAATGGCGAGCAATGGCGTCGGCGCTGACGGCTCCCGGCCCGCAGCACCGGTTCGTTTGGCAGCAAGGTGGCGAAGAACCCTTCAGCCAGCTCAATGGCACCTACCTCGGCCTGCCGCGCTGGCAGGTGCGCTTTGCGCGCTTCGAGGGCGACGTGGCCGAGCGCGCCGAAGAGTACTTCGTGCAGGTTTCGGGCGCGGGCGAGGTCGTTCGCTTCATCCACCGGTTGCCCGAGGCGCGTCCCGGCGCCGACCTTTCGGAGGACGAGGCCCGGCAGGTCGCCGGACAGGAAATCCGCCGGCAGTTCGGCCTCGCCTTCGGCACCCCGGACGAGCCAGGTGGGCTGGCCGAGATTTCGGCCGAGACCTCGAAGCGACCCGAGCGCCGCGACTGGACGTTTACCTTCGAGGACCCCGACAACTACCCCCTCGAGCAAGGCTCCGCCCAAGTGGTGGTGACGGTGGTCGGCGACGAGGCCTCCGACGCGCGCCGCTTCGTGCACGTGCCCGAAGAGTGGGAGCGAACCGACCAGAATCGCAGCGTTGTCCCGGACCTCTTGTCGACCGTCACCGCGGTGATCGGCACGCTCGTCATGCTCGCGGGCGCCATCGCCGGCGGTATGGCGTGGGCCAAGGGCAGGTTTTCGGTAAAGGCTTTTCTGGTTTTTCTCTCGGCGGTGTTCGGTCTCACAGTGTTGCAATTCGTAAACAACTGGCCGGCGACAGTGGCCGCGACCTTTCAGACCGCTCAGCCCTTCTTGCCGCAGGTTGTTATCCTGCTGGTGGGTATCGCCATCGGCGCAGTCGGCCTCTCGGCCGTCCTGGGGCTAGTGGCGGGGTGGACCCACCGGCTGGCGTACGACTCCGGGAGCTCGGCTCCGGGACTCGGAGAATCTCTGCGGGTCGGCGCTTGTCTCGGCATGTTCGTGGCCGGTGTGCAGACGGCTTTGGACGCTGCCGGTTCGTCGTTGACCCCGCCATGGGCCGACTATGTCGCCGTTGACGCCTACTCGCCGCTGCTGGGCGTCGCCTTGGGCCCGGTCTCGGGTCTGCTGACCACGACGCTGTTCCTGCTGCTGGTGTGCACGGTCACCGGGCGCTGGACGAGCGGCTGGACGGGTCGGACGCGGCTCTTTTCGCTGTTGCTCGTCCTGCTCGGATTCCTGGGAGCGACCGGCGCGGCGTTGGGAATCATCGTCTGGGTGGCCTCCGGCCTGGTGGTCGGCGTGCTGCTGCTCGTCGCCTATCGCTTCGTGGTGCGCTACGACCTGACCGTATTGCCGGTCGCGGTCGCTACCTCGCTGATCCTCGGGCAAGCTCAGCATCTGACGTTCGAGGCCTACCCGGGCGCCGTAGCCGGCAGGATCGGAGCGATTGTCGTGCTCGGCATGATCGCGGTGGTTTGGGCGCAGAAGCTGAAGTGCGGGCCGGCCGGGGCCTAGCCGCCGGTCAAGGAAGCCATCGCTGCGCCGACCGCTTGCAGCCAGGGCTCGGGGTGCAAACCGATCGCCAGGACGATCAACACCAGCGCGGCAAGCGCGACGGTGCTGCCCGGCGCCGTGCGAACAGGCGCCGCCGGAGGCGAGGCTCCGGTGGGTGCGGCCGCTTTCGGCGCGTCGTCGCCGCCTTCTGTCACCGGCTCCATGCACATCACCACCAGGATCCGCAGGTAATAGAAGATCGCGATACTCGATGCCACCGCCATGGCTACCGCCAGGCCGGTGCGGCCGGCGGCGACGGCGGCGCTCAGCACCGCGAACTTGGCGAGGAATCCACCGGTCGGCGGGATGCCGGCGAGCGACAGCAGCATGACGCCGAGCACGACGGCGAGGCCGGGGCGACGGCGGCCGAGTCCTCGATAGGCGTCCAAGTCGTCGACATCGGCGTCGGCCTCGGCCGACAAGACGGCAACGACGCCGAACGCGCCCAGAGTCGTCACCACGTAGACGATGACGTAGAAGACGACTGCTTCGCCACCGGCGATGCCGCCCGCCGCCATGGCGACGAACAGGTAGCCGATGTGCGCTACCGAGGAATAGGCCAGCAGGCGCTTCATGTCGGTTTGCAGAAGCGCCAGCAGGTTGCCGCCGAACATGGTCGCAATGGCGAGCGCTCCCAGCACCGACGGCAATAGCGTGTCACCGCCGGGCCCGGCGGTCAGCAGCCGGAGCAACACGGCGATCACCGCCCCCTTCGAACCGGTAGCGATCAGCGCGGTCACCGGCGCCGGAGCTCCCTGGTAGACGTCCGGGGACCACATGTGAAACGGCACCAGCGCCAGCTTGAAAGCGAACCCGGTGATCAACATCAGCACGCCGGCGGCGGCCCAGATCGCCTCCGGCGAGTTGCCGGTGGCGAGGATGTCGGCGGTTAACGCCGCGACATCGGCGAGCACCAGCGACCCGGTCGCCGCGTACAGCAGCGCGATGCCGAACAGCAGAAATGCCGAGGCCATGGCGGCGAGGATGAGGTACTTGACCGCCGCTTCCAGAGACCGCCGATCGGTTCGCAAGTACCCCAGCAGGACGTAGAGCGAGACCGTCAGCGTTTCGAGGCCGAGAAACAACGACGCGAAATGGGTGCTGCAGGCCAGCACACCCATGCCGAGCGTGGCGAACAGCAGGAGCGAGTAATAGGGGTCGCTGGCGCAATGGCGGGCACGAAGGTAGGGACGCGAAATGATCGCCAGGATCCCGGTTCCGGAGAAGAGCAGCGTCATGAACAGAATCGAGTAGCTGTCGACGCGCAGCAAAGGCGTCACATCGTGCGGCGCCAGGGGTCGCACCGTGGCGATCGCTGCCAGGCTGATCCCGACGCCGAAGATCGTCATCCAGTGCAGCACCACTCGGCGGGCGCCGTAGGCGCCGGCGAGCATCACCGCCGTGCCCATGACGGCGACCACGATGAGCGGCAGCAGGACAACCAGATCGGTGGTGCTCATCGCCGTGGCTCCCGCTCACCCCCGGTGATCGCAGCGGTCGCAGCGGTCCGGGCGCGGTCCCGCAGGAGCTCCGGGTCGGCGGGATCGAAGGTGACGTCGCGGGTGACGAGCTGGCCCAGCGGTAGCCTGGCGCTCTCGAGCACCGGCTGCGGGAACAGCCCGAGGGCGAGGACCAGGAGCGCCAGCGTGCCGAGCACGATCAGCTCGCGGGGGCCGAGATCGATCGCCCCGGCCGGCGAGCGGGCCGGGCCCTGGAAGACCCGCTGCATCAGCTCGAGCATCGCCACGGTTCCGACGACGATGCCGGCGACGGCTACCGCCACCAGGCCGGGCGAAGCCGGGAAGCTGCCCAGCAACGTCAGCAGCTCGCCGATGAAATTGCCCATCCCGGGGACACCGACCGAAGCGAGCACGAAGATCAACGTGAACGCCGACAGCCGCGGCAGCGGCGCCCACAGACCGCCGAGCTCGTCGAAGGCCCGGGTATGGAAGCGCTCGTGGATCATTCCGGCGACGGCGAACAGGGCCGCGGTCGCCAGGCCGTGGGCCAGCATCTGGAAAACGGCGCCCTGTAGCGCCGCCAAGCGCCAGGTCGCGATGCCCAACACTACGAACCCCATATGGCTGACGCTGGTATAGGCGATCAGCCGCTTGATGTCGGTCTGGCCGTAGGCGAGAACGGCTCCGTAGATGATGCCGATCACGCCGATGGTACCGATCGGGCCGGCGTACGCGGCCGCCGCCCCGGGGAACAAGGGAACGGCGAATCGGATGAGCCCGTAACCACCGGTCTTCAGAAGCAATCCCGCCAGCAGGATGCTGCCCGCCGTCGGCGCTTGGGTGTGGGCGTCAGGCAGCCAGGTGTGAAACGGAAACAGAGGCAGCTTGACGGCGAAGGCGACGAAGAATCCCAGGAACAACCAGCGTGCCGTGGCGAAGGGCAACGGGGTTCCGAGCAGGTCCAGGTAGTCGGTGGTGAAGACGCCGGCAGACTGGGCATGGGCGTAGTAAAGGCCGATGATCGCCACCAGCAGGAACAGCCCGCTGACCATCGTGAAGATGACGAACTTCACCGCGGCGCGCACCCGGTCCTCGTGGCCCCACACGCCGATGAGAAAATACATCGGCACCAGCATCAGCTCCCAGAAGAAGTAGAACAGGAACAGATCGAAGGCGAGGAACACGCCCATGATTCCGGCCAGCGTGGTCAGCAAGCAGAGGTAGTGGAGTCCAGGCGAGCGCTCGATCTCGCGCCACGACATCAGCACCGCTACACATCCGAGGAGTCCGGTCAGCAGGACGAACAGGATGTTCAGGCCGTCGAGCGCCAGATGGTAGTCAACGCCGAGCCGCGGGATCCAGCTGAAGCGCTGCTGCAGCACGGGCTCGGGGGTGGCGGCGATGGCGGCACGGAGCGCCAGCCAAAGCCACAGCGCCATACCGAAGGTCAATGTCGCGGCGAGGAGCGCCACCCATCGGGCGGCGTCCGGGGATCGTCGTCCAGCGAGCCAAGCGCCGACACCGCCTGCAAGCGGCACCACAATCAATGCGCTCAATGTCACGGATGGCATCGTCTCAGCTCCATAACCAGGACAGGAGGATCAGCGCCGCCCCGAGCACCATTCCGGCGGCGTAGGTGCGGATGCGACCGCTTTGGCTGAGGACCAGAAGGTAGTGCGAGAGCCGCACCGAGCCGCTCAGCATGTCGAGACCATCGTCAATGGGCTCGTGACGCAACCAGCGGGTGAGGGCGCGGTAGGGGGTGATGATGACGATCTCGTACATCGCGTCCGCGCCCCAGCCGGCGCCTAGAACCTTGGCGATCGAGGATCCGATCGGCGAGCGTGCAATGCGCTCTTTCCACGGTGGGCGGATCACGTACCAGTGGTATGCCAGCATCATTCCGAGCAGAGCGATCGCGGCAGAGACCGCCTGCAACGTGATCTCGGCGCGGTGAATCTCCTCGATCGTTCCGAACACCGAGCCGGCGCCGAGACCGTAGCGTTGCTCCGCCGCCGCGAAGACGGGGCGCAGGAACTCGCTCACCGCGTGGTAGCCGCCGAGCGTCTCCGGCATCTCGAGGAAGCCGACGAGAAGTGAGCCGGCGGCGAGCGCGACCAGCGGGTAGAGCATCAAATCGCGGGGCCGATGGATCTTCTGCTCGGAGGCCGGGCCCGCGGGGCCCGAGAACACCATGAAGTACCAGCGGAAAGCGTACAGGGAGGTCAGCGCCGCGGTTACCAAGAGCAACAGCAGGAGGCCCGGGCGCACGAACGGCGGTTGCAGGGTTGCCCAGAGAATCGCGTCCTTCGAATAGAAGCCCGAGGTGATCATCGGCAACGCGGCCAGCGAGGCGGCGCCGACAGCGGCGACGGCGGCGGTTCCGGGCAGGGCGCGGGACCGCCGCAGGCCGCCCATGCGTCGAATGTCGCTCTCGTGGATGCAGTGGGTGACGTTGCCGGCCGACAAGAACAGCAGCGCCTTGAAGAAGGCGTGGGTGAGAAAGTGGAACATCGCGGCGCCGAAGCCGGCGACGCCGAGGGCCGCGAACATGTAACCGATCTGGCTGATGGTCGAGTAGGCAAGCACCCGCTTGATGTCGTTTTGAAAGAGTGCCG
>JADFNY010000034.1 GCA_022563115.1 Acidobacteriota bacterium
AAGCTGGGCGCCAGTGCGCGCTGCGCGGTTGTCGAGCGCGTTAACAGGCGCAGGTGAGGCAAACAGACGTCGTCCGGGAAGCGCTGAGCAACAGCGCCCAGGTCCTCCAACACCACCGCCCGGCCCCTTTTCAGGGCCCGGCGATAGGAACCGGGGAGGGTGGAAGGGGTGGCGTGAATGCTCCACCAGCGTCGCTTCTCGTGGGCGGCGGAATCGTGGAAGAGCGCCATCAGATCGATCCGCCGCAGCCGCCACGCACGCTCCAACGTGAGCGCGCCGTTTTCATTTGGCCGCAGGCCCGCCTCGGCCAGGCTCGCTGCCACGGCGTCCGGGTCGAGGATCGCCGGGTCGAACTCCGCCCGCTTCGACGACGAAGCCGCCGACCATCCCCGCAGATGGTTGTCCTCGTGTCGCCGGCGCGGCTCCAGCGCGATGACGTTGCCAGCGGATGGCGGCGGCGGCGCTTCGTTGGCAACCTCTCCCATTACCTGTAGCGAGCAACTGTCGGCGTACCAGCCGCCCATCCTCATCAGCTCGTCGTGCGTTCCGCTCTCGATCAACCTGCCGCGCTGCAGCACCAGGATCTGATCCGCGCCCTGAACCGTCGCCAACTTGTGAGCCACCATGAGCGTCGTGCGCCCCTGCATCAGTCGCCGGAGCGCCTTCATGAGGTCGTGCTCGGTGGCGGCGTCGAGTCCATGAGTGGGCTCGTCCATCAGCAAGACTGGTGCGTCGCGGAGGAAGGCGCGCGCTATCGCCAGGCGCTGTCGCTGGCCGACGGAGAGGTTAGCGCCGGCCTCCGCGACCATCGTGTCGTAGCCCTGCGGCAGCTCGCAGATGAAGTCGTGGGCGTTGGCCAGCCGGGCGCAGTGCTCGATCTCGTCGTCGCTGGCATCGGGATTGGCGAAGATCAGGTTGTCGCGGATGGTCGACCCGAAAAGGCTCGGCTCCTGCAACACCACGCTCATCTGGTCGCGGATCGATTGAATCCGATAACGCCGCAGGTCGCGGCCGTCGAACAGCACCTTGCCGTGGTTCGGGTCGTACAGACGCAACAGAAGCGCCAATATGGTCGACTTGCCGGCGCCGCTGGGCCCGACGATACCGACGAAACTTCCGGGCTCGACGGAGAAGCTGACCCGGTGCAACGCTCGACGTCCGGCCCGGTATTTGAACGACACGCGGCGCAACTCGATGGCGCCTCTCGGTGAGTAGATCTTCTTCGCACCCGGCGCGTCGTCGACCTCTGGCTCCGACTGCAATACCTCGGTCACCCGCTCGGCGCATACGACCGCCTTCGACATCCTCGAGGAAACCCGAGCCAGTTTGCGCAGCGGCCGGTAACTGCTGTGTAGGTAGGAGATAAAGACGAGCAGGTCGCCGGGCGTCAGGACGCCGTTCTGAACCCGATGGATGCCGAACCAGAGCACCGCGGCGGTGCCCGCCGCCAGCAAGATCTCTACGATGCGCGACATCGACGCCTCGAGCCGGGTGGTCCTCAGGCCTGCCTTGAGGCTCTTCTTGTTGCTGCGCTGGAAATGGCTCTCCTGCTGCGCCTCGCGGCCAAACGCCTGGATCAGTTGCACGGCGTGGAGCATCTCGCTGACCATGGCTGCCACCCGCCCTTCCTTCTGCCGCTGACGGCGTGCCGCATCGCGGATACGAATCGAAAAGCGGAACGTCGTAAGCGACATGAGCGGGAAAACCGACAGGGCCACGAGGGTCAGGTGCACATCCATGATGGCCATGACGGTGACCATCGCCACCAACATCATCAACTCGCTGATCCCGAGCAGGGTGGAGTCCACGAGCATGTCGCGCAGGAGATTGATATCCCCTGTGAGCCGCATCAAGAGATCACCGTGCTGCCGCCGTTGATGGAATCGGAGCGACAGTCGCAGCAGGTGGGAGTAGACGCGCCGGCGCAGTCCGAACACCACCGTTTGCCCCGCACGCGCGGTCAGGTAGGCCTGCCAATACGAGAAGAACCCCCACAGCAAGGTGATCGCCAGCAGGCCGAGACAGGCGGTAAGGATGACGACGTCGGTCGGCTGTCCGAGAATCCATGCGAAGAGCGGTTGGTCGTGGAGCGCCTCGGATGGAATCAGGACGCCGTCGAACAATAGCTTCAGCGGCCAGGGACGCAGGAGCCGCATGGCGGTGGCCCCCAGACCGCAGGCCATCGCCGTGCCCATCAACAGACGGTTCTCGCGCAGGTAGGAAACGAAGAGGGCCGCGAAGTGTCGCGCTCGCCGCCACCGAAGCTCCTTGAAACGCGGCCCGAACGCGAGTCTCATCGGCTGCCTCTCGCGCTCACAAGCACCGGCGACGTCTTGCCGGCCGAGGGGTGCCCCGTTTCGTATTTGCCTCGCAGCCGCTCGAGCGTCTCGTCGACGCGTGCTGCGACCTGCTCCCAACCATGGTGTGCCCGGGCCCGCCGACGAGCCCGGCGCCCCATGCGGCGGCGCAGCTTCGCATCGCTGCAGAGCCGCGCCAGCGCCTCGGCCAGCGCCGTGGCGTCTCCTGGGGGAACCAGCAGTCCCGTCTGTTCATGCGCCACCAGTTGCGGTAGCTGGCCAATGTCGCTGGCGACCACGGGCAGGCCGGCCGCCAAGTACTCCACGACCTTCAGCGGCGAGAAATAAAAGTCCTCCAGCGGCGGATAGGGGGCGACGCCGACGTCGGCGTACCGCAACCAGGCGGCCACCTGTTGGTGCGGTACCGCCCCAACCACCGTGACGGCATCTTCGCCCAGACGCTCCGCCTCCTCCCGCACTCTTGGCAGGAGCGGTCCCGCACCGACAACGAGCAGGTGGGCACGCGGCTCCGACGACTTCAGCCGCTCGAACGCGACGAGCAGCGAATCGATTCCGTGCCAGGGCTTCAAGCTGCCCACGAAGGCGATCACGAATCGGTTTTCGAGGCGTTCACGGTCGCGGCCGGTAAGATCGGGTGGCTCATCGAACAAACGCAGATCGACACCGTTGGGGATTGCGATCACCCTGGGCCGCAGACCGACCCGTCCGATGATGTAGTCGCGCAACTCCTCGGAAGGAACGAAGATCGCGTCGGCTCGGCGGAACAGGTAGGCCTCGATTCCCTCCGCGACTTCCGGCAGCGCCAGGTCCCGATAGGCGCGCTGCTCGCCCACCAGCGGAGCGTTGACCTCGAGGACGTAGGGAATCCGATGCTTGTGCGCGAACCGCGCTCCGGCCGTAGACCAAAGGCTGTAGCGCTCGTAGACGGCCTCGATGCTTCCCTGTCGATGGATGTTCTCGAGCGTGTCGAAGCAGAGGGAGTTGAGCAGCAATCCGTAGGCTTCACTGGCGAGGACTCGGCCGCCGGCGTCCCGGATCGATTCCTTCAGATCCTTGAGGGAGCGGTCGAAGCCCACGGGTGTGATCCCAGGCAAGAAGCCGGGTACGCCATCGGTATCACGGACGGCGGCCACCTGAACGTCGTGGCCCCGTTGCGCCAGGGCCTGGGCGATCGCCCGAACGTGAATCGAAGCGCCCTTGCAGCCCGACAACGGGATCCCGCGATCGGCGCACAGATACGCGATTCGCATGGCTAGCCCAGAGCCCGTTGAGGTTCGGCGTCACTCTTGGGCACTGTCGGAGATGCCGCGACGTGCTCCAGCCAACTCTTCAAGACGGCGACGTTGCGGCGCAGATCGAAGCGTTCTTCGGCCCTGCTTCGAGCCGCCGCCCCCATTTGTCTGCGCAGCAAGGGATCCTTGAAGAGCGAACCGATCGCGGCGGCCAGCGCCTGCGGATCGTTTTCCGGTACGATGACTCCCGTGCGGCCGTGTTCGATGATCTCCGGCACACCGTTGATGGGGGTGGAAACACAGGGAAGGCCAGTCGCCATGGCCTCCAACAACACGGTCGGCAATGCGTCACGATCGCCGTTGGCGGCAACGCGGCACGGAAGAACGAACAAGTCGGCGGCCTGCATCCTGCGGATGATCTCTTCGTGGGGCAGCTTCGACTCGAAGTGCACTATGCCACCCAGCGCGAGACGACGGGCACGGTCTCGGAGTGCATCCTCCAGCTCGCCCGAGCCGATCAGGGTACAGGAGCAATCGAGGCCTCGATGGTGCAGCTGGGCCACCGCATCGATCAGAATATCGGCGCCTTTCTTTTCGATCAGGCGACCGACGAAAAGCATCCGCAGCCGACCGTCGAGTCGGAACGATCCTCGCTGAATCCGTTTGAGGTCGACGCCGTTGTACAGGCAGTGGAGCTTGTCGATGAGCCCGGGCCCGAGGATGTCGGCGAGATAGGCGCGATTCGCCTCGGAGACGGTCACCGCGAACGCCGCGTCTTGCACCTGCTGTCGCCAGAGCGCCGGGGTCGGCCCAGTGGCATAGATGTCCTTGGCGTGTGCGGTAAAGGAATACGGGATGCCGGTAATGAGGTGGGTGAGCATGGCCACGAACGCCGGGTGGTTCGCGAAGTGCGCGTGCAGATGCTGGAGACCTCTGTCGCGCGTGACTTGCGCGATCTTCACCGCCTCCGCCAAGTAGCGGCGGCCACTACGAAGAGGATGATCGAAGGCGCGCACAACCGCCTCGCGGATCTCTTCGCGCCGGGCCGGGGTGCGCTTGGAGCGATCCTTCAGCTGCTCCCAGGCCAGGGAAAGCGACGGGCGATCCCAGGTCACCACCTCCGCTCGGATCGATTTCAGCCAACCGTGTTCGACCACCTCGTCCGGCGACCGCAGCGCCAACACCGTGACCTCTGCGCCCAGGCGCTCGAGCTCGAGAATCTCGTTGGCGATGAAGGTCTCCGATAGCCTCGGAAAGCGCTTGACCACGTAGCCTATGCGGATCGGTTTCATGGCAGCGTCACCCGATCGGATTCGATGTAGGCGATGCGCATGTTCAGCTCAGGAGGTGGTCAAAGGTTGAAGAACGCCGGCGCACTCGGCGCCGAGCAACCATGCCGCCCGCGACATCGCCTTGCGGCCGCCGGTGAGGGCCTCGGGAACCGGCGACGGCATTTCGAGAAGCTCTTCCACGGCCACCCAAAGCGAGCGTGGATTGATGGTGTCCGGATGCAACACCTTCGCCCGCCCCGATGTGGCGAGCTTTTCGGCGCGGATCCACTGCTCGCGTCGGGGCCTTACGCGGGGCACCAGCAACGCCGCCGCGCCCGCGGCACGGACCTCACATACCGTGTTGTACCCAGCCATCGAGACCACGACGTCGGCCGAGGCGAACCTCGACCCGAGGTTCGGAGCGCTGCGCTCGATCGAGGCGTCGAACCCGTTATGTGAGGTCAGCTCGCGTTGGGCTCGGTGAGCGAAATCCGGACCGAGGACGATTCGACTCGAAACCTGCGGTCGAAACCGGCGCAAGGCGTCGAGGTAGAGGCGAACGACGTCGTCCCCGTCGGCGCCGCCGCCACTGGTCACGATCACGTTGGGACGCGAGCGGCACGCCGAACCGTTGCTGCGGGGTTCGACGGAGCTGCCCAGCAAGCCGCAGGCGATCACTTTGGAGGCGACCTGCGAAAGGGGACCCTCCGCAACGAGGGCGGCGGCGTCGCCTGTATCACCGAAGACCCAGATCTCGTCGTACATCTGCAACGCTTCGTCGGCGCCGTCCCGCTCCCACTCGCGGCGCACCGCCTCGGGGTCGTCGAGAACGTCCCTCAGGGCGAGTACGGTGCGGGCGTTCGGGTGCACTGCGCGATGGCGTAAGGCCGGTACGATCTCGCGCCTCAAGCCGCAGGGAACGTTGTCGACGATCAGAAGGTCAGGGGTAAAAGCCCCGATCGCGTCGGCGATCAGGCGGCGGCGCTCCGCAACCACCGCCGTGAGGTTGGTGCCGGCATCGCGGGCCGCGTAGTTGCCGTCGGGACATTTGGTGACCGCCGGGAGACGAACGCACCGGTAGCCCGGCGGCGCAGTGAACAAGCTGGTGTGCGGCTGGCCGGTGATGAAGATCCCTTCCACAGGTCCCAAGCCGATCGAAAGGGCACGCGCGATCTTGACGCAGCGGCTGAAGTGCCCGAGCCCGAACGTATCGTGCGAGTAGAGGGCAACGCGGATCGGTGACCTTGGCGGTCGAGGTGCGAGGTCGGCTTTCATGGCCACCTTCAGATGCAAGCGTCATGCCACGCGGGATCGACTGGAACACCATCGGCTCAGGGCGTTTTTCTGCCGTAGATTCCGGGGTTGGTGAAGCCGCGGGGCCACGGAAGTGTCTCAGACCTGTCTCAGAAGTGTCTCAGAAGTGTCTCAACTGAGACAGCGTTGCGACTAGTTTGCTGTCTCCGACATAGCCTGACACTCGCACCCGGCTAGTCGAAGCCGTATTGCCCCAGCCTGCGGTACAGAGTGGCGCGGCTGATGCCGAGCATCTCGGCGGCCTTCGTGCGGTTGCCGCCCGCGTCCTGGAGAGCGGCCTTGATAAGGGCTGCATCGTCGCCATGCGCAAGGACCGACGACGGCTCTGTTATCTCCGGGGACAGATCCTCAGGTCTGATGTGCTCGGCGCGGCAACGAAGAACCGCGAACTCGATGGCGTTCTCGAGCTGGCGCACGTTGCCGGGCCAATCGTACGCAATGAGCAGGCTCATCGCCGCGTCGCCCACCTGGTCCACGGACTTTCCGTTGCGAGCGCGACTCTCCTCGAGGAAGAACCTGGTCAGCAAGGCGATGTCCTCGCGGCGATCACGTAGCGGCGGCACCGGGATGCGGGCCACCTGGAGCCGGTACATGAGGTCGGCGCGGAATTCGCCGGACTCGACGCACTGCATCAACGGTCGATTCGCTGCGGCGATGACCCGAACGTCCACCGACCGCGGACGGGTCTCGCCGATCGGCACGATCGTCTTGTCCTCGAGCACCCGAAGCAGCATGGTCTGCACCTTGGGCGGGAGGTTGCCGACCTCGTCGAGAAACAGCGTGCCTCCACCGGCCTGCTCGAAGACGCCCTTGTGGTCGGACGAAGCGCCCGTGAACGAGCCTCGCCGATGCCCGAACAGCTGGCTCAGAGAGAGCTCCTCGCTCATTCCTCCGCAATTGACCGGGACGAAGGGCTCGTCACGTCGTTGGCTGCGCCAATGGATCGCCCGGGCCACGAGCTCCTTGCCCGTCCCCGTCTCGCCATCGATCAACACCGGCACGTCGACCGCGGCCACCTGCTCGATGAGCTGAAAGACCTCTTCCATGGCGCTGCTGCGGGCGACGATGTTCTGGTAAACGTCCCGGTCGTCGAGGATTCTCCGCAGGCTGCGCAGCTCCGAGACGTCGTACAAGAACAGGATCATTCCTCCCGTCGCCCGCGGATCAACGCGCACTTCGACGTTGAGCGCCGAGGCGACGCCGCGCGGCTCTTCGATCTGTACCAATACGCGATGACGGTTCTCGTCGGTGGGCTGCGGGGATTCGAGAATCGACCGGATTCGCTGCAAGCTCTTCTCCGGAAAGGGCAGAGCATCACCCCAGGGTGTGTTGCGGACGCCGTCGGCATCGACGCCAAGCAAGCGACCGGCGGCCGTGCTCACGAAGGTCACGGAGCCGTCGGCATCGATGGTGACCGTGCCGTGCGGTTGGGCATCGAGGATCGCGAGCAGGTTCTCGTTGCTCGCCTGCAACTCGGTCTCGATGCCGTGCGTGTGTATGGCGATCTCCACCGCCGAACGCAACTCTCGCGCCTCGAACGGCTTGACGATGTATCCGTGGGGACCGATCTGTTTGGCGCGTTCGAGGGTCTTCTCGTCCGCGAAAGCAGTGAGGAAAACAACCGGCAGGCCGAGCTCCGAACGGATGCGTGCGGCGGCGTCGATGCCGTCGATGTCCCCTTCGAGATGGATGTCCGCCAAGACGAGGTCTGGCGCCAGGGCTTCGGCCATTTGCACCGCCTCCTCTCCGGAGCCGGTCTTGCCGACGATCCGGTAACCGAGCTCTTGGAGTGTGCGCTCGAGGTCGAGCGCGACGATGGCTTCGTCCTCAACGATGAGAATCCCCGGCGCATCCCGGCGGCCGATCGTTTCTTCTGTTCCTTGGAAGGCCACGCTAGCTGTGTCCAGACGTCGCGGTTGCTTCCTCGCCGCCGGGACGAGCGTTAGAACCCGGGCCCGGGGAAGACACGGTGACGCGAGTCCCGTCGGAGGTGTCGATCTGCAGGTCGGCCCGAAGCTGCCCGGCAAGCTCCCGCACGAGCGTCAGGCCCAGGGTGTCGGACCGCTGGGGGTCCATTCCCGGGGGCAGGCCGATTCCATTGTCAACGACCTCCAGATGGCGCCCCTTGCTTCCTCGAAACGTAACGGTGACGCGACCGCCCTCACCGTCGGGGAAAGCGTGCTCGATGCAGTTGGAGACGAGTTCGTTAATCATCATGCCGTACGGAATTGCGGCGTCGACGCGCAGTGTCGTGTTGTCGACCTCGACACAGATCTCCACCCGGCGCGAGGCGTTCGTGTGCGAGCGCCTGATCTGTTCGACTAACTCTTGGACGTAGGCGCGAAAGGGAATGTTGGCGAGGTCCTCGGACTGATACAGGTGCTCGTGAACAAGCGCGATCGACCGGATTCGGTTGCGGCTCTCGCGAAAGGTCCGCACTGCCTCGTCGCTGACGGCGCCCCCGGATTGCAGCCTCAGAAGGCTGCTGATCACCTGCAGGTTGTTCTTCACGCGGTGGTGGACCTCCTTGAGCAGTATGTCCTTCTCGTCGATCGACGCCTTCAGTCTCCGCTCGGCAGCCTTGTGCTCGGTGATGTCTCGAACCAGGTACACGATGGCGCCTTTCGCGTCGCTCGCTAGCGTCGCCGACGACACGCTCACCAGAATCGTTCCTCCCGCCGCGGTTCTGAAACGGCGCTCGCCGTCGGCGATCGAGCCCATGCTTATCTGGTTCGTGTCGTCTACTTCCGGACCGGCTAGCAGCAACGACATGGGCTGGCCGAGCAGTTCGCGCTCCTCATGCCCCAAGGTGTCGAGCGCCGCCCGGTTGACCGTCTCGATACGGCCGTTGCGATCGACGACGAACAACATCTCGTCGATCGACTGGATGATGTCGTTGAGATACGAACGGGAAACCGTCGTATCCCGGAGCGTCGCGGCCATCTGATTGAAAGCGTTGGCGACCAACCGGATCTCGGTACGGGTGTCGAGCTCGACACGGGTTTCGAGATCGCCTTCACCGAGCTTGTCGAGCGCCTCCTGAAGCTGGTCGAGAGGACGCGCAATCGAACGCGCGATCATTACCCCCAGAAAGATCGCCCCGGCCAGGGCCGCCGCGGTGAGAAGGAGGTTGCGACGATTGGCGTTTTCGAACGCCGTCTGCATCAGGGTGAGTTGCTCCTCGAGCCCCTGCTGAGCGTGCCCCGAGTACCGCTCGATCGCCGGAAGCATCGAATCACGGTAGTGCGCCTCCAGCTCGTCCGAGAGAAACAGGCGGACGTCTTCGGACGGGTGGTAGCGAGCCTCGTGGCGGTAACGCTCGACGAGCTGCGCGTAGTCGAGGAACCTCGCCTCCAGCGTGTCGACGAGGTCGACGGTCTCGGCCGCCAGCAGGCTCCCCGTTTGATCAGCTTGCCGCTTCTCGGCGAGATCGATCCCCGCCAGCGTCGCGGCCCGGCCGGCCCTCAGAGCGGCGCCGAACGCGTTCAGGCTGGAATCGAGCGCGTCGATCAGTTCTTCCGTTACGGGGTCGGGGTCCCACTCGTGATCCGCCTGCTCGAGCGGCCAGGCAGAAGGGTCGGTGAGCGTCGCGTAACGGGCGGCGACGATCTGATGAGCCGCGATCTGACTCCTCTGCAGCGCTTCGGTCATGCGCGCCGCCGCCTCCGTTTCGTCCAGAGTCGTGGTTTGCAGCCGGGCGACGTCGAAAAGGACCTGGTCGCCAGTGCGCCCGACCCAGTACCCCGTCACACCTACGAGAGAGGCGATGAAAATGAACGAAATGACCAGAATGACGTACAGTCGCATTATTCAGTAAGCCTCACACGCGTCGCCCGTTGTCCCAATCCTTATTGCATAGAAGGCGGCCTATCAAGCGCTCCGTTCCCTCTGACGACCGTTCGTGCCCCAATTTAGACCGTTCGTTCCATGGACAGACATCTCATGGCAATATGGCGACACCATGACACGCCAAGTGCAGCGCTCGTATGCGATCAACGCCGATCGGGTCGCCGAGGTGCGCCGTAAGCTGGAGATCCAATTCCTTCTCCGATAGAAATCCACCCCATATTCTCTCACTGTACGGTGTGACAAGGTACCGGCGCCATGCAGTGTCCCCGATGCTCAAAAGAGGTGCCGGTCTTGCCGATGCCCTGGTAGGGGAGTGAGGCGCTAGAGCCACTTCCGCAGATGGCTCGCCGGAACCCGGACCCGGCTGGCCGTCCTCCTTCGTTCATGAGACTTCAGACCCATGCGCGGCACCCTCGGGAGTTCTTCAGCACCCTGCTAGACGAACACCGCGCTCGTCGGCTAGTGTTTGGTCAAGGTTGGTCAAGCACCATGAAGACGGCGATCTACAACCTGTACGAAGCCAAGACCTCGCTCTCGAAGCTCGTGGACCGTGCTGCGGCCGGCGAAGAGATCATCATCGCCAAGGCCGGGCGGCCGCTCGCCGTGCTGTCGGGGTTCCAGCGGCAGCGGGCGCCCCGGGTCCCCGGGGGTTGGGAGGACGGCCTTTGGATCGGCCCCGACTTCGACGAGCCGCTTCCCGACGATCTGATCGACGCGTTCGAAGGCCGTGAAAGCGAATAGCTTGTTGCTCGATACGCACGTCTTTCTGTGGTGGCGCACCGCCGACGACCGACTTCCTGCCGCAGTCCGCCACGCGATCGCAGAAGCGGACGCGGTCTTCGTGAGCGCCGCGTCGGCGTGGGAGGCCGCCATCAAGCAGTCGCTCGGGCGCCTCCGTCTTCCCGATCGATTCGCCGCGGGTGTCGAAGCGAGCGGCTTCGAACAACTGGTGGTGACGTTCGACCATGCAGAACGGGCGGGAAACCTGCCGCCGCACCATCGCGACCCGTTCGACCGCATGCTTGTTGCCCAGGCGATGCAAGAGAGGCTCACGCTCGTTACGCACGACAGGCGGTTCGACCCCTACGACGCGCAGATTCTGTGGGCTTGACCCCGGTGCACACGCAGATCCCGAGGAGCGCGCAGGTAGCTGAACGCGAGCGGCTCGCCAAGCGCTGAAGCCAGGGCCGGCGCCGACCTTTTCTCGCAGTTTTCTCTTCCAGGCTTCGCTTGCAGCCCCCCAAGAGCTGACCGATTTTGTCTTTGGATAACTTCTCATGATTTCCTATAATTAATAGCGACCATCGGTTGTCGAACCTCATCAAACCGAGGGAGGCCCATGTCGATCTACAACATCATTCTCGCCGGAGCGGCACTTCTCCTCGTTGGTGTACTGATCTTCGTGAAGAAGAACAGCGAAGCGTAGGAGCAAAGGCGAGAGACTTCAGCCAGGAAGGCCCCCGAAGGCGAGTGTCTCGGGGGCTTTTCTTTCGGCTGACCTGCCCCGCAGCGTAGTCAGCTTGACAGTCCCGGATCGAAGCCGGAGTGTTCATCATGCTCGGCTACGATCGTGAGGGGTTGAAAGACCGGCAGGCGACGGTTCCCGTGTTCGATGGGGTCGCCGCCACCTACGATGCCGACTTCACGGATCGGCGCCTCGGGCGCCACCTGCGATCCTCGGTTTGGCGGGTCCTGGCGCGGACCTGGGAGGCAGGCGACCACGTTCTTGATCTCGGCTGCGGAACGGGCGAAGACGCCGTCTGGATGGCCGAGAGGGGCATTCGGGTCGCGGCCACCGACGCATCGGGGGCCATGCTGGAAGTGGCGCGAACCAAGGTCGCCGCCAGTCTGCTGACGAGCCGGGTGAGCCTCACCTCTTTGGATCTTGCGCGGCCGCTCGGGCAAAAAGCGCTGAGCGGCCCTTTCGACGGCGCCTTGTCGAACTTCGGTGCCTTGAATTGCGTCGACGATCTTCGTCCGCTCGGGGCCTGGCTCAGCCCTCGTCTGCGCCCGGGCGCCAAGCTGGTCCTGGTCCTGATCGGCCGATTCTGCCCCTGGGAGATCGCAACCTTCGCTCTTCGAGGGCGCCTGCCCTCCGCCCTCCGTCGCTTTCGCGGGCGGCGACCGGCCAGGGTAGCTCAGGGCTCCTTGCCGGTGAGCTATCCCTCGCCGGGGCGACTCTTGCGGGAGCTCGGGCCCGACTTCCGGGCCCGTTCGCACCGCGGAATCGGGTGGCTCCTCCCTCCCAGCGACCTCGCCGATCTCGTCGACCGGTACCCGAGGCTCTTCGACGCTCTCGCCCGCTGGGACTCTCGCTTCGGTGCTTCGCTACCGGCCCGATGGACCTGCGACCATTGGATTCTCGAGGTCGAGCGGCTGTGAAGCGCCGGGCGGCGGGCGGTTGGCGTCGCTGCTGGGCTGGGAGCGGTCGATGACGGCGGGTTACCTCAATCCTTTGTCGTGTAGCATGCACGTGCTTATCGACGGGTAGACCGCGTTTCATCCGCCGACGAACACCAGCGTCTTTTGAACAGGAGGTACGACATGTCCGAGATTCGAGTTGGACGGTGCTTGGCGCTGCTTGCTGCGACCGCGATCGCCAGCGGCGCGGCTCCGACACCGGCCCAACAGGAAGTGCATTTCACCCCCACGGTGGGCTATCCGACCTTCGCGGTCCGCGAGCCCGTGCTCCGAATCAGCCCCGGAACGGTGCTGTACTCGCAGACCAACACCGGCCCCTACTACGAGCCCGGCGGCGGTGCGTTTCCCGGCGAGGTGGGGCCGTTCTATATAGAGGGCGCGACGACCGACGATACGCTCGTGATCGAGATCATCGAGGTGAAGCCCAACAGCGGCCTCGCGGCTGCGCAGATCTATTCGGACTTCGGCGGCCTGGCCACTGACAGCCGTGTCCGGCTGCTCAACGAGCCGGTCGCGCCGCGTCGCTATGAATGGCGCCTCGATCTCGAGGCGATGACCGGCACCGTCGAGCTGCCGGACAGCCTCATGAGCGAGATCACGATCGAGCTGCAGCCCATGCTCGGGCGAGTTGCCGTGGCGCCGCGCGGCGAGGAAGCTTTCGGTGGCCTGTGGCCGGGGGATTTCGGCGGCAACATGGATGCCCAAGAGGTGCGCGCCGGAACCACCGTCTACCTGCCGATATTCCACGACGGCGCCTATTTCTACTTCGGCGACGGCCACGCGCGTCAAGGCGAGGGCGAGGTCAACGGCACCGGGTTGGAGACCTCGATGGACGTCGTGCTGCGGATCGACCTGATCAAGGGCAAGACCATCGACTGGCCTCGGTTCGAGGACGACGACTACATCATGGTTGCGGGTAGCGCCCGGCCGCTCATCGATGCCTTCCGTCTGGCTCATGTGGAGCTGATCGAATGGCTCGAGACGGAGTACGGCTTCGGTCGCGCCGACGCCTACCTGCTCGTCGGTCAGCTCGGCGAGAGCTCGGTGGCTAACATCGTCGATCCGGCCTACACAGTGGTAGCGAAGTTCCCGAAGAAGTATTTGCCGAGCCGGTAAGAATCGGTAGGGTGTGACACCGACACCCCGTCATGGCCATCAGAGTCGAACGCGCACGCTCAGGGGACAGTACTGTCAAGTTAACTCGAAATCGGCGAGAAACGCGTGATCCACTAGCCGCAGTCCCTTGTCCTGCGGGCGTCTCACGTCCGAGCAAGAGGCCTCAGCTGCCCATAATCGGGTAGTGGGCAAGTTTCAAAGTTGCCCGCCACCAGAAAGGGGGCCGTGGTCCGTTGTCTTGTTTGGAACCGGCGAGGTAGTGACCTGACCCCCAAAAACGGATCCAGATGTAATCTCACGATCTGGGTCGAAAAGGGGAGGTCAGAATGCCGACGAAGAGGCACAGCGCAGAGCAGATCGTACGGAAGTTACGGGAGGCTGAAGTGGAGCTGGCCCGAGGCGCGACGGTCAAGGATGCCTGCCGCAAGCTGGCAATCGCGGAGCACACCTACTACCGGTGGCGACGCGAGTACGGGGGGCTGAGGGTCGACCAGGCCAGGCGGCTGAAGCAACTCGAGAAAGAGAACGTCCGGCTCAAGAAGATTGTGGCGGAAAAGGAGCTGGATCTTTCGATCCTGAAGGAAGTCGCGGAGGGAAACTTCTGAGCCCGGCACGTCGCCGAGATGCCGTTGAGCATGTTCGGCGGAGGCTGGGCGTTTCCGAACGACGAGCGTGCCGAGTGCTGAAACAGCCGCGCACGACGCAGCGCTACGTGCCCAGGCAACCGGACGACGGACAGGTGCTGACGGAGCGCATCGTGGATCTCGCCCGAGAGTACGGCCGCTACGGGTATCGGAGGGTGACGGCGTTGCTACGCATGGAGGGCTGGTCTGTGAACCACAAACGGGTGCAGCGTATCTGGCGGCGCGAAGGGCTGAAAGTACCGAAGAAACAGCCCCAACGAGCACGGCTCTGGCTCAACGATGGCTCCTGCATCCGGCTGCGCCCGCAGCACAAGGATCACGTGTGGGCGTACGATTTTGTCCACCACCGAACGCATGACGGTCGGGGAATGAGGCTGCTGACGATCGTCGACGAATACACTCGGGAGAGCCTTGCAATCGACGTGGCGCGGAAGCTCAACTCCGAGGACGTACTGTACCGACTAGGACGGCTGTTCGTTCATCGGGGCATACCTGGGCATATCAGGTCCGATAACGGACCGGAGTTCACCGCCGAGGCGGTTCGCGACTGGCTGAGTCGGCTTGCTGTCGGCACACTGTTCATCGAGCCGGGCTCACCATGGGAAAACGGCTACGTGGAGAGCTTCAACGGCAAGCTCAGAGACGAGCTACTGAACGGGGAGATCTTCTACACGCTGAAGGAGGCAAAGGTTCTGATCGAGAGATGGCGCCAGCACTACAACCGCGTACGACCGCACAGCTCGCTGGGCTATCGGCCGCCGGCGCCGGAAGCAACGTTGTTGAAGCCGGCTACGCTACGCTTCGCCGGCCTCAACAACCTCTTGTCAGCACCGAGTTACTGAGATAGAAGGTGGTACTAACCGCGGGGTCTGGTCAGTAGAGGTCGATTGATCCCGAGGTAGCGCAGGGGCTCCAAGCCAACCAGCCATTCCTGGTTCCTGCCACGATTCGAGCGGCGGCCTATGCCAACCAACCCGACGTGCATCGTCACGCGACCGAGCCCGCTATTGCTTTATATACACCGTGCGCGTGGGGAACGGGATCTTGATCCCACTTTCATTGAGGGTATTGTAGATCAACTCCGTCATTTCCAACTGTTTGGCAAACTGCTTTCCATAATCATCCACCCACACCCGGGCACACATGTCCAGGGCGAAATCGCTCATATTCAAGAAGAGCACCTGGGGCGCAGGTTCCTCCAAAATGTCGTCCAGCTTGCTGATCGCATCCGAGACAACCTGTTTGACCCGGGCCACGTCACTGCCGTAGGCCACTCCGAAAGTCACGGTGACGCGGATAGTCGGATCAGGTTTACTAAAGTTCTTGACCCGTGTATTGGCTAGTTGGGAATTGGGAAGGGAGATCAC
>JADFNY010000346.1 GCA_022563115.1 Acidobacteriota bacterium
ATCCCGCGCCCGATACACCTCGCCCATGCCGCCCTTACCGAGCGGTTCAAGGATCTCGTAATGACCTAGTGTCTTGCCGACCACGGCAGGTAGTTCGTTCCGGGGAGCGTGCACGGCTAGCCTAGCCGGAATCGCTCGATTCGATCAACGGTGAGGTGCCCCAGGGGGAGGAACCGCGGCCGAAGGTGCTTGGGTACTCCAGCTCAAATACGAGGCGGGGCTGAGCAACCGGGCCATCGCCCGGGCCTGCTCGGTGGGGATGGGGACGGTATCAGGCTTCCGGCAACGTTTTCTTGTGGATGTTCCAGATAATGATTATGAGGATCCCGAGAATAAGGAACGGTGGCGCTGGTACAAGGGCTAAAAACGAGAAGGTCAGCAACACCTTGTTCGCGTCACGGCGCAGCATTTCCAGGGTCACCCGCACCAGTAGGACGTAGTAGAGGATGAGCAATCCTAAGACGACAAGCCCTAGGGGAATCAACGACCAACCGAGGATCTGCCGAAGCTGCCCCCCGGCCTGAGCGCCGGTGGCGACGACTAATGACAGTAGGACCACTGCACTCAAGCGAAATCTCACGGGAGCGACCTCCTTTGGCTCGCCACCTTGCGGCCCAGGCGGGTGTCCTCACCGAGGTACACCTCGCCCATGCCGCCAGCGCCAAGCTGCTCGATGATCTTGTAGGGGCCGAGGGAGGTGCCGATCATTGATTCCGCCCCGTCGGCACCCGCTGCTTCAATTCCTCGAACCAGTTGAGGATGACGTTGATGCGGGGGGTGGCGGTCGCCGGGTCCGAAACGTCACTACCAACGAAAGTCGTCACCAGGAACCTCTGTCCGTCGGCAGTCGTCCCGGCACGTACACCAACCCACCACGATCCGAAAAGGCGTACTGGCTTGCTCCCGTTACGCCGGTCGCTGGTTGGACCCCCTCGACGATGGACACTGATCCTCCGGTGATAGAGGTGGACCCCATCCTTCGGACAGTTTTCCGTCACATTTAAGGTGGGATCCGGGTTCATGATTCAAGCTGCCTTGGGCTGACAGGAGACGCGCACATCTGTGTTTTCTAGACCTTCGAAGGTCACCACCACACGAGCCCCGTCGGGTGACACCCTCGGGGACCGAGAAACTGGGCAGATTATCGACCGGTCGGCACCAGACGCTTCAATTGCTCGAACCAGTTGAGCATGACGACCAGCTCGTCGCGGGTCGGGTCGCCCGAGGTCGCACCCAGCAACCGCGTCGCCATCAGAAACCGTTCGCCGGCGATCGTCGAGTAGCTCGGGCCGTTCTGTTGGCTGGGAACTCCGCCGGCCAGCAGAGCACGCGGCGAGCCCAGGCGGAGCCGCTCCCCCGGCGTGACGTCGACAACGAAGAGCCCGCCGGCCCCACCGCGGTAGTACAATTCGCCGCCGCTGGGTGAAAACCGCGGCATTTCGCCTCCCGCGCTCGAGGCTTGCTGGATGCCCCCGGGGCCTGGGAAGGGGCGAACCACGACCTCAGCTTCACCGGATTCGAGGGTGCGATAAGTCACCCAGTTTCCGTCGGGGGAGAAGGTGGCTTGGTCTTCTCGGGCGGGTGTCTGGGCGATTACAACGGGCTCGCCACCCTCGACCGGAACCGCCAGCACATCGCCGCCAGCGGTAGTCACCAGAATCCACTCGCCGTCCGGAGACACGTCGGTGCCGACCCGGAAGTCGTCGATCTGGGTACTGACGACCTCGGCCGCCGCCTGCCGATTGCTCTGCCTCCGGTACAGCTTCGCGCTCCCGTCGCGTCTGGAGGAAAAGTAGATCCAGCCACCGTTGGGCGACCACAGAGGCATGAGGTTGGTGCCCTCGGACTCGAACGGCTCCCAAACGCCGCGCTCGATATCGAACAACCAGATGGCGGGATCGGGATCGTCGTCGATCGTGACCGCTGCTTGCGACCCATCCGGGGACAGGCGCGGTGTCCAGAACACTCCCGATTTCGCACTTCCGGGGATCGTTTCCCAAGAGCCGTCACGCGCCACCCAGGCGAGCTCGTCATCATTTCCTCGGCCGCGTGACTGGTGGCACACGAGGATTCCAGTGTCAGAGAACCGCGCCGCAAGGGCCCGGAAGCGGCCGCTCGAAACTGATTGGACCACCGGTGCCGCCCTACCCGTTACCTCGAGTCTGTCGGCATCGAATGCAACAGCGAATAGCGTATCGTCGCGGCCGTACACTACGTGCCCGCTCAACGCGTACCGCGGCTGCGCGGCGTCGGTGGCGATTTCGATGAACTGTCCCGCCTCGAGGTCATAGGCGACGACCACCCGATCCGACCTATCCTGACGTGTCGCCGTGAACAGGAGCCCTCGACCGGCCGGTAGAAGCGAAGCGGAGGCGAAGTTCGTGTATCCCGTGGCGGCACCCTCGACCGCAAGGACGATCTCCACGTCACCTCCCACATCCGGAACCTTACCTATCCCCTCGTCGGTCGCGAAATAAACGAACCCGTCGTTCGACCACGAAGGGGTTCCGTTGGGCTCGCAGCCGCACAGGCGAAAGGGCTCTCCGCCGGCCAAGGACACCTTGAAGAGCTCGCTACCTCGTCGAAAGCCGAGCCATGCGCCGGCGGGGGAGAAGAACATCTGGCGGCCGGCCTCCGTGCCGGGAATCGCCACGGCGGCGAGCTGCTCGAGTGGGCGCCGGTAGATCTGATCGCCGTTGCCGACGTCCGCGACGTAGGCGATGTGCCGGCCGTCGGGCGAGATCGCCAAGGAGGTCCTGTTCCTGTCGACGACGTCGGAGATCTGGATCGTGAAGGTCTGAAGGGGCCGCGACTGTGGCTCACCACCCAGGCCGACCCATGAGAGGGTGGCTACAGCGCTCACCACGGCAACGATCGCTACGATCCCAGCGACCGCCGGCGCCGACAACCCCCGGCGGTCGGCGGACGCAGCAACCGGGGCCGTCGACGCGTCGGCGACCGAGATCGCCGTTCCGTTCTCGACGTTCCGCGACACGACGCGCAGATCGACGACCAGGTCGTCGGCGTGCTGGCAGCGGTCGGCGCGGCGCTTGGCCAGGCACTTGTCGAGGATCCGCTGCAAATCGGCCGGCAAGCTCGGGTCGGCGTCGCGCAGCAGCGCCGGGTCGCTGTTGGCGATGCGGTGCAACGTGTCGAGGACGTTCTTGCCGCTAAAGGCCTGGCGCCCGGTCGCCATCTCGAACAACAGGCAGCCGAAGGCGAACAGGTCGGCGCGTTGGTCGATGTCGGCCTCGCCCTCGACCTGCTCGGGCGCCATGTAGCCGGCGGTTCCCATGACCTGGCCGGCGACGGTGCCGAGCATGGTGGGCGAGCGCGAGTCCGCGTCAGAGCCGGCAGAAATCCTTGCCGCTTCGGTGAGCTTGGCGAGGCCGAAGTCGAGGATCTTGGCGTGGCCGTCTCTGGTGACGAATACGTTGGCCGGCTTCAGGTCGCGGTGCACGATGCCAGCCTTGTGCGCCGCGGCGAGCGCCTCGCATGCCTCGGTAGCCAGATCGAGCGCCTCGGCGAGCGGCAAGCCGCCCTTGTCCAGGCGCTCCCTCAACGTCTGCCCTTCGAGGTACTCCTGGACGATGAAATGCGTCGTCGGCCCGTCATCTCCTGCCTCCGCTCCAACGTCGTAAACAACGGCAATGTGCGGATGGTTCAGTGCCGCCGCCGCCCGCGCCTCCTGTTCGAAACGGGCCAGTCGTTCAGGATCCGAGGCGAACTCCGGGGGCAGCACCTTGATCGCCACCTTGCGGCCCAGGCGCGTGTCCTCACCGAGGTACACCTCGCCCATGCCGCCCACACCGAGCAGTTCGATGATCTTGTAGGGGCCGAGAGATTCGCCGATCAATGTTCGCCGAAGAGAAGAGGGGAGGGGAAAAGTCGAGGGGACGAGCGCAACTCTATCCGTGCGCACCCCTGCAAGACAACGGCAGCAGGTCGACTCTCTTGCGGCAGGAGAAATGTGCCTGAGGCGAATTGATGTGGCAGCCCTAGATGCTCAAAGTTGGAACCGGATGGCGCAGTGGCTTGAAGAGGTGCAGAGGCTGCGACTTCACGCAAGTTAGAGCTGGAATCAGCAGAAAGAGGCCTGAATTCCGTGCGGTCCACCGGCTCTCGCTACTCCCTACCGATCTTGGAACCGAAAAAGGGACAGGGATCACCGCCCCGTCGGCACCAGCCGCTTCAACTCCTCGAACCAGTTGAGCACGATGTTGATACGGCGGCTGAGTGCCGCCTCCCCCGTGTCAATAGCACCAACGGGC
>JADFNY010000347.1 GCA_022563115.1 Acidobacteriota bacterium
TCAATGTCGAAGCCGACGAGGTTTGGCTGCGCGCGACCGGAGGGGTCGATTTGGTCGGTGACGTCGGCGCCCAACTGCGGGGCGGAGTGGTGCGGATGCTGGCGGCGCTCTTCGGCAACGCGACACAGATCGAAGCAGCGGCGGGATCGCTCCACGTCAGCGATACCAACGCCTTGACCTTCGACGGGAATGCCAGAGTTTGGGAGGGAGACGGCGCCCGGCTGCTGCGCGCAGACGAAATCAAGATCTTGCCCGCGGCGAACGAGTTGCAGGCCATCGGCAACGTGTTCGCGAACCTGGCAAACCGGCGCGCCGGCGGGGAGGATGCGGCGGCGCCCGAAGACGTGCTGCTTACCGGTGACCGCCTCGTGATTTTTCAGGAATCCTCGACGCCGCAGCTGCGGCTCGTCGGCGAGGCCAACATCCAGATGGAGGGGGAGGGTGGTCGGACGATCGGCGGCGCCCTCTTGGTCATCCACTTCCTCGAGGATGGTGGGTGGGACTACATGGAGGTTCTCTCCTCCGGGGCGGCGGGCGCAGCTGGCACCCAGGTCGTGATGAGCGACCCGGCGGGCACAGGGCGCGGCGACCGCCTCGAGTACGACGCCGATACCGGCGAGGTCGTGATCTACGCGGCACCGAACGTGCCGGCGGCCTTTGAACCCAACCAGGGCATCGATATCCGCGATCCCGAGGGTCTGCGCTTGCTATGGGACGGCGGCAACCTGAAGATTACCGCGATGCAAAACGGCACCACCCAGACCCTCCGTTCCGGTCAGAGGTAGTCGAAGGGATCGACGCCGGCGTCTTCCGCCGCCAGCACCTCGGCGACGGTGAGCTTTTCGCTTCCGTTCGAGCTTGCCAGGTCGACACGGCGGGGTGCGCCCAACTTGGTCCCGTCGGCACCGTGTACGACCAAGACCGCGGGTTGGCGAAGGGCGTCGGGGTTGGCCCGGTAGACGATCCCGACCTCGTTGTTGTCGAGGCGCACGCAGATCCCCGGCGGGTAATAGCCGACCAACTTGGCGAAGCCGGCGAACAGGTCGGGGTTGAACTTCTTGGGCGCTTCCTCGTGCATGATCTCCATGGCGCGGTCGGCCGGGATCTCGCCCCGGTACGGCCGCTTCGAGCGCAGGGCGTCGTATACGTCGGCGATGGTGACGATCTCGGAAACGAGGTGCAGGCGCCACTTGGCGGCGCCCGGGCCGGTGCGATCCTGGGTCAGATGATGCTCGTAGGCGACGATCGCCGCCAGATCGCCGACCCCGTCGGTCGTCGCCAGCATCTTGGCGCCATGCAGGTTGTGATCGGCCATTTCCTTCCACTCGGTGTCGTCGAGGCGGCCAGGCTTGCGCAGCAGTTCGCCTGAGACCCGCTCCTTACCGATGTCGTGGAGGATCGCGGCCAGCGTCGCCTCGTGCAGGTCGTACTTTCCGAAGTTCAGCCCCTGCGCCATGGCGAGCGTCAAGGTGGCGACGTTGATCGAGTGGGTGAAGGAATATTCGTCGTGGACCTTGAGCGACTGGAGTGCGAGGAGCGGTTGCGTTTGCTGGGCGCCTAGCTCGACGATGTCGCGGACGAACTCCTTGGTCTCATCGAGGTTCTCCAGCCTCCCGGAGTTCCTGTACCCCTGCCTCAGCCGGCGAATGACCCGCAATCCGGCGGTATAGGTCTCCCAGGCGCGGACCAGCATGTCGGGCAGGTCGTCGTTGCTCGACTTGAGCGCCAACGATGTGGCGACGATGTGCTCGACTTCATCGCTCTCGAGAATCGTTTCGACGCCGCCGGCCGCCTCGAGCGCGTCCTCGTCCATGTTCAGGGCGCGCAATAGTGCCCGTACTTCCCACGAGCGCAGGTCCTCGACGAAGATCAATTTCTCCACACCAGCGTGGCGAAGCGACTTGGCGAGCTCCTCGAAGGCCTCCCCGGCGATCGGGATCTGGAGGTCGCCGACGACAAACTCGTTGCCGGCCAGCACGATCGGGATCTGACGCTCCCTTTGCAGCAACGTGCGCAGGACGCGAAAGCAGTCTTCGAGCGCGACCTTGATGTGTGGATGACCGGCGGGATAGAGAGCCAGGGAGCGTTGACCCGTGAGCAAGGCAGCCGCCACTTCCTTGAATTCCTTGCGATCAGCGAACATGGGCCTCGTCGTCGCCTTGTTCTGCCTCGTCGTCGTCGTCGTGTCGTTCGGGCATGCGAGCCTCCGGAGCTTCGCCGGTTAGCTCGCCCTGCAGCATGGCGACGGCCCACACGGCCGCGTCATGGGCTTGGATCCTGCGCCCGCGGAACAGAATCGGGCGGCGGGTCAGTTTTTTCAGGTCGGGGAGCGCCGCGGCCGAACCGATGCGACCGAGGGCTATGGCCGCGGCGCGGATGACGTCGGTGTTGTTGCCGGTGGAGTTGGGCAGGCGTAAGAACTCGCGCAGCCTCCCAACCGCACTGCGCGCTCCAGAGGTGCCGAGGCCGCGGATGGCGAGCAGTTGCACTTCGAAGTCGCTGTCTTCGGTGGCGCTCACCAGAACAGGGGTAGTGGCCTCGTGCCTGAGTTTGCCGATCGATCGGACGGTTTCGCGGCGTACCCGGACGTCGGCGTGGTTGACGATGATCCCCAGGTGGGGCACGAAACGGGCGTCGCCGATCTCGCCGATGATCCACACCAGGTTGCGAACGAAGAACCAGCGCTTGTCGCGCAAATGTTTGCGGATCTCGGGCAAGGCCTGGTCACCGATCGCGGCAAGCATGCCAACGAGGTGGACGCGGACGGGCCGGGAGTGCTCTTGCGAGAGGGCCTCCAGCAGCGGCGGAACGGCCATCGGGCCGAGCGAGCCGAAGATCCTCGTTGCGGCATCGATCTGGGTGCGCTGCTTGCCGGCGAGGTTGCGGACCACCTCGCGGAGAGTGTGCTGGTTGCAGAAGCGAATGAGCACGTCACGCGCCGCCTCACGCTGGATGTCGGTGCGTCCGTTCGAGGGCACGAGATCGGCGGCCAGCGCCTTGAGGATCTCCTCGGCGGCGATGTATTGCCCATCGACGATGAGATCGGGCAGGGCGCGTTCGAGTTCGAGGACGAGGGCGACGTAGTCGTCGTCGTCAGACTCGTTTCCCAGAACCTCGAGCATGACCTTCGCCTTGCGTTGCATCAGGTGGATGGGGTCGAGCTCCCCCATGCGTCCGGCGATGCGGTCCACATCCCAAAGCGAGGTCAGCGGCGTCTCGGTCAGCAACTGATCGAGCTGCGCCCGGTACGTTGTGCTGACGTAATCGTCCAGGTTCTCGCCTCGTAGGGCGTCATTGAGATGCGGCCAGAGCTCCTCGAAGGTCTTACGCTCGTCGTCGCCTTCAGTTTGTCGCTCGACGGCCTCACGAATGGCCTGTTCCATCAGGTCGCGTTCGCTCCGCTCCTCGAGCAGGTTATGAAAGAGCCCGAAGATGCGCGGCGACTCTTCTTCGCGGCTGGTGAGCGCGTAGACGAGAAGGTCCTCCACCTGCTGGCGGCTGAGGGTCGCCCCGATCCCCCCGGCAAGGTCGGTAGCGCCGAGCTCGGTGGCTGCGGCCCGCATGGTTCGTTCTTCGGCGTCGAGGTGGGGGCTCGAGGGAGGCGTCGTATCAGCTCCGGGGCTGCCGGGGCCGACCGGCAAGGGTTGGCCGAGAAGATCGATCCACACCTCTCTGTCGAGCTTGTCGTAGAAGCGGGAGAAGACTTCGGTGACCGCCTCTATCCGATCCGGTCCAAGTGCGGCGGCCGCCGAGCCGACTCGTTCGCACACCGCCCGGACGAGCTGAATCCGCGACATCTCGCTGATACCGGCGGGCGGCGACTCGTCGTCGAGCAGCCATCCGAGAAAGTCGGCGAACTGTTCGCGATCGTCGGCGAGCGATTCCCAGTCGATGCCCTGGAGGTCGAGCTCTTCTCTGTAGCCACCGAGGATCTGCTCCCAGATGGCGGCATCAGGGTCTCCCTCGGGCTCCTCATCCTCCTCGTACAGCTTTTCGAGTTGCAACATCTCTAGTGTCAAGCCCTCGAGATGTTGACGTCTGTACAGGGCGTCGATGCCGCCCTCGGCCTTGAGCTCGTCTGCATGTGTTGCCAGAAGCTCGGCGAGTACCTGCAGGCCCTTGGTTTGGAGCGAGGCGTCGAGATGTAGGTGCGACACGCCGCGCTGGTGCAAGCGCTCCGCTAGGGAGCGGACGGTTCGGCTGCCGCTGCCGATATCTGCACCGCCGACACGGATGGTCTCCGGCAAGATCGCCAGCGAAAGCCGGCCGG
>JADFNY010000348.1 GCA_022563115.1 Acidobacteriota bacterium
GCGGCGCGGGCGACGCCGGCGGGCACCATCGCATCCAGCAGCGGGATCGCCACCGTCGCCCCCATGCCGCGCAGGACGGTGCGGCGGGAGACGTGTTTTTTCGTCAGGTACATCGCTACCTTCCCCTTGTGTTCCTTGCTTCTACCTCGGTGGGCGTCGTCTGACGGTTGCTCTGAAACGCCGCGCTGCGCGCGACCCCCAGGATAAACGATGACATCCGGTAGTCGTTGGCGGCGGCGTCGCGCACGATGGCGCGTACCGCCGGCATGTCGTAGTACTCGACGCGGCGGCCGACGGCGTAGGCCATCAAGTTGACCGTGAAGTTGGTCAGCACGGCGTCGGAGTAGCGCAGCAGCGCCTGTCGCAGCCCTTCGGGGCCGTCGATCGTGGTGCCGTCGTAGAGCCGTCCGGACGGGTCCACCGGCACCCCCCGATCCTTGATACGCCAGCGACCGGTAACGTCGAAGTTCTCCAGCGCCAGACCGATCGGGTCGATGACCTGGTGGCACGACATGCACGCCGGGCTGGCCCGATGCGTCTCCATCTGCTGGCGTACCGAGATCGAGCGGGCGTCGCCCGCGGCGTCGTTTTCCTCGAGCTCCGGGACGTTCGGCGGCGGCGGCGGCGGCGGCGATCCGAGCAGCACCTCCATCACCCACTTGCCGCGCAACACCGGCGACGTCCGGTTGGCGTGCGACGTCAACGTCAGGATGCTGCCGTGACCCAAGATACCGCGGCGCTCCGCGGGCAACGCGACGCGCACGAACTCGTCGCCGAGCACGCCCCGGATGCCGTAGTGGCGCGCCAGGCGCCCGTCGACGAACGAATAGTCGGCGGTCAGCAGCTCCAGCGCGCTGCGATCCTCACGCACCAGGTTCTCGAAGAACAACTCGGTTTCACGGCGCATCGAGTCGGCGAGCTGCTGATAGAAGTCAGGAAAACGCAGCGAGTCAGGATGCACCAGGTCCAGATCCTGCAATCGCAACCACAGCGACGCGAAACGGCTCCCGAGCGCCTCGGAGCGGGGGTCGGCGATCATCCGTCGCACCTGGCGCTCGAAGACGTCCGGATCCGAGAGAACCTCAGCGGTGGCCACACCCCGCAGTACGTCGTCCGGTGGAGCCGACCACAGGAAGAACGACAGCCGCGAGGCCAGGTCGAAGTCGTTCAAGCGGTACGCTTCGCCCGCCGCCCCGGCGCCGGGCTCTTCGAACCGGAAGACGAAGTCGGGACTCGCGAGGATCGCCTGCAACGCGGTGCGGACGCCGCCCTCGAAGCCGCCTTCCCGCGCTCCGGCGCCGTAAAACGCCATCAGTGTCGCCTCCTCGCTGTCGCCCAGCGGACGGCGGTAGGCGTGGGAGGCGAGGCGGAAGATGATCAGCTCGGCGCAGGCGGACTCTTCGTCGGCGGCGGTCGGGCGGCAGGTGAAGATGCGCTCGCGGCTCGGAGTCTCCGAGACTCCGGTGACGTCGTAGGGGCCGCCGATGACCAGGTCGCGCAGGTGCGGCAACGTGGTGATGCCGTAGGAATAGCCGATTTTCTTGTCGGCGAGACTCCACTCGTGCGGCGACATCAGATCTTCTACCGGACCCTCAAAGCGGGTCAGAAACGCCGCCGAGATGCGCTGCGGTCCGGCGCGGACGAACAAGCGATCGGTCCTGATTTCCATGCTCTCGGCGTCCTGGCGATGGGCCCAGCGCTCGACCTCCAGGAGCGCCACTCGCTCACCGTTGACCGAAATCTCGATGTGCTCGGGCCCATCCGCGGTGTGCAGCGCGCCCCTGCCGTTGCCGAACAGGTTGCCGGTCGACTCGTGTTGAAGCGACAGGCGGAAGGAGTAGTGGCCGTCGGCGGGAAAGTTGTGAAGCACCGAGATGCCGCCGCGGGTGCCGAACGGAGCGCCCTCGACCTGCTCCCGCTGCGAAGCGTAGCGCGACACCTCGTAGGTGAACTCGCGCGGCGTCACCTCCGGATCGCCGATCGCCAGGCGGCTGATCTCGCCGGCGGCGCGCATGTACCCGTCTATGACGGTGGCGGAGAGGCCCTGCACGTCGGCGATATTGTCGAAACCAGCGCTGATCGTATCGGGCGGAAGGTACGCCCCGGCATCGATCTCGAGGCCCAGCAGATCCTTGATCGAGCGCCCGTACTCGGCCCGGTTCAGCCGCTGGAAGGACCGCCCGCCCGGGTTGGGCGAGGCCACCGCGGCGACGTCGATGGTGGCAGTGAGCGAAGCGATCAGCGCGGCGTAGGTCTCGGCGTCGGGCCGTTGCGCCGTGATCGGCGGCATCATGCCGGTCTGCAGCTTGCGGATCATCTTCTCCGCGACTTCCGCCTGCTCGTACGCCCGTGCCGCATCGAACGATTCGAGCGACAGCCCGCCGGCCAGCAGCTGATCGTTGTGACAGCGGAAGCAATAGCGTCCGATGAGCTCATTTTGCTCCTCGAACGAGAGCGGTGGCCGAGAAGCGGCGGTCAGCCCCAAGCAGGCGAATGCTGCCCCCAGGATCGCGATGGTGACTCTCTTCATGGCGAGCCCAAGTATACGGTGCGATCCGACGAACAGGCCAGAGGCACAGTGCGTGGGTCGGACCGGCCCCTCGCAGTTCGGGCCGGGCGTCTCGTCGCCGCAGCGGGGCACCTCGCCGGCTGCCCCGCGAACCCCGGGCGGCTACTTGTACGAAATCACGCCGCTCTGGAACGTCGGCTCCAGCGGGTGGAGCTCCGATCTCGAGAACCCCGCGGCGGCCGCCATCGCCTCGAGCTCACCGAACGTATACGCGTCGCCGGAGGGTGTCGTCACCAGCATCGTCATCGCGAACAAGGCCGGCGTCGGCGGCGATATCCGATCATCGTTGGGAACGAACTCCAGGGTCACGGCGCGGCCACCTTCCTTTAACGCCGCGTGCGCCTTGGCGAGGAGAGATTCGCAGGTCAGGGGGTCGAAATGGTGCAGGAAGTTGGTCAGCAGAACGAGATCGTAGCTGCCGCCGAAGTCGACCTCGAAGGCGTCCCCGACGATCGTCGTGTGGCGATCGGCGAGGCCCCGCGCCGCGGCGTTCTCGCTGGCGATCCGCAGCACCTTTCCCCAATCGAGGGCGGTAGGCTGGCTCACGTCGTGACTCCTCGGCAACGATGATGGGTTGGCTAGCCCCACGTTCGAGCCCCGGGGGCCGTGCGTGCCGCCTCGCCCTTTGACGACGGGGAGCACGAGAAGGCGTTCAGCAGGAAACGCAGTTGTGATTGTTCTTGGCGCCCAGCCGCTCGAGCAGCGCGATGGTCTCGGGGAAGGGCTGGATGCGCTGCACCGGCCCGTTCGCCATGTCGACCGTAGTTTGACCACGACGGCTCACGGCGGTGACCTCGGCACCGAACTCGACCAGGTAGAGGATCAGCTCGTTGTCACCGCGCGCCGCCGCGTGGTGAACGGCGTTGTAGCCGTTGAGGTCGCGCGCGTTGACGTCGGCGCCGAGCTCCTCGACCAGGTACCGCACCGATGCCAGCCAGGCGTCCGGGACGTGTCGGTGCGCGTTGGCCGCGAACCCTTGGCCGTAGCCGGCGCCGGAGGCCGCATGGATCGGATATACCGCCGTGCCGCCGACCGGCACCGGGGCCAGCCCCGAGGGATCCTGGCGGTCAGGATCGAGGCGGGATCGGCTCGGCGCGCGCACCGTGGGGATGTCGGGGTCGGCGCCGTGGGAGATCAAGAAACGCATCGCCTCGACATCGGTGGCGTAGGCGGCGCGCCAAAACGGCGTCGCACCGGTGCGCTCGATACGCAACAGGTCGTTGTTGTAGGTGGTGTACCAAAGCCGCTGGTTGAGCCGGGCGTTCACGTCGACGCCGGCTTCGAGCAGCACCTTCATCACGTCCAGATACGAGGCCTCCTGCTGGCGATAGTCGGTCGGCTGCGGGTGCCTCGACTTCGGCTGCCAATGCGTGTTGAGCACGCCGTACAGCGGTGTCGCCCCGGCATCGCTGGCGACCGTCGCGTCGGCGCCGTTGTCGAGCAGGTCCAGGACCAAATCGAAATGGCCGTTGATCACCGCCATGAGGATGGCGCTGGTGTGGTCGCCGGCGCTCACCTGGTTGACGTCGGCGCCCGCCGCCAGCAACGCCGTCGCGGTCTCCCGGTGTCCTTCTCGGGCCGCCAGCAACAAGGCCGTCAGGCCGCCCTGCTTGCCGACCAGGTCGGCGTACGACAACGGATCGATCTCGGTGGTTCCCAGCAACCGCTCCCGCGCGGAAAAGCCCGTCGGTGCCCCTTG
>JADFNY010000349.1 GCA_022563115.1 Acidobacteriota bacterium
CTCCTGCGCGGCAACCCTATCATTTGCCAACAATCGCTCGACCACATCTCGCATCGTGTCCAACGGCTCAACGTTGGTATCGTCGGTCAAGAGCCGGTATTGGGCAGCGGCCTGGCGGACGAACATCTCGAGCCCCTCGATGGTCGTGCAGCCGCGCCTGGCGGCCTGACGCAGCAGCGGCGTGGTGCGCGGCCGGTACACCATGTCGAAGACGACCTCCCGGCCGCTCAGCCACTCGGGAGGGAAGGGCGTGGACTCCGCCATCGGGGTGCCTTGCATCCCTGCGGGCGTAGCGTTGATGACGACGTCGAAGCCACCGCCTTCGAGTTGCTCCAACCCGGTGCTCGAGGCACCGGCGACCTCCGCAGCCTCTCGGGCCCGTGCCTCCGTTCGGTTGAAGATCGTCACGATGGCACCGGCGCTGACGAGGGCCGCTGCCCCGGCGCGCGCCGCGCCGCCGGCACCGACCACGGCGATCCTGGCCGTCTCTAGCGGCCGAACGGCGGCGAGCGCCGCAACGACGGCGCCGCCATCGGTGTTGTAGGCGACGAGCCCGTCGCCCTCGAACACCACCGTGTTGGCCGCCCCGGTGGCGGTCACGAGCTCGTCGCAACGAACGCTGCGCGATGCGATCGCGTCCTTGAACGGCATCGTCACGCTCAAGCCTCGGAAACCCATACCGATCACCAGGTCGAGGACAGCGTCCAGATCCTCGCCAGCGACCGGAACGTAGGCGACATCCAAGCCGCGCTCTTGCAAGACGGCGTTGAAGATCGCCGGCGACAGCGAATGCCCGATCGGGTGGCCGATGAGCCCGCACAGGCCCGTGCCCCGCCGCCAGCCGCTCACCCGAAGCTCCTCGACGAGCTCTCGCAGCGGCCACTGGCCGGCAGCGACCTCGCTGCCCACCGCCGCCGCCGCGTACACGAGCGCCGCGCCCCGCGCGGCCGCCAGCAGCCGGCTCGCCTTGCCCGCCTCGCCCATGCAAAAACAGGTCGCCGGCTGCCCCGACGCGATGAGCTGCTCGCCGGCGCCCAGCAAGGGGAGCGCGTCGGACGGAACGTCGGCGGTGGCGACCAGCTTGGCCATCGACGGCGCCAGCTCGACGATGCGCGCCACCTTCTCGGCCAGATCGGGCGGCCGGGTCGAGTCCCAATGATGCGAGACGATGACCGGACACGCTGCAAGATCGAGGAAATCGGCGACCCACTCGGCATCGAGCTCGACGTCGACGAACGCCGCACCGGTCGCCGCCGCTTGCTCGATGCAGCGCCGCCGGCCTGATTCGTCGCCCTCGAAGCCGCCCCCCTGCCACGCCGGTCGCAGGGTAAAGCCGACCGGCAGCGGGCAGCTCGCCACCAGATCGGCCAGCGTCTGTGGCGTGAGGTCGTGGCGCGCATCGAGAGCATCGAGCCGGATCTCGACCAGGTCGGCGCCGTCCAGGAGGCCGAACTGCTCGCGCAACGCAACCGTGTCCGGCTCGGCCAGGCTGACGCAGATGCGGGTGTCAGGGCCGAACGGCCACCGCGGCGCCGGGCTCATCGGTCCGCCGGCTTGGGGGAATCGTCTGCCAAGGCCGGGGGGAGGCGCACCGTGTCGACAAGGTCAGGCACGGTTCAGTCGGTGGGTTCACGGCACAAGGCGACGGCCGTCGGGCGCTCGATGCTGGGCTCATCGCCGCACAGCGCGCATCCGGCATCGCGCCTGACGCGCACCGATCGAAACGACGTTTCGCGCATGTCGATAAGCAACAGGCGCCCGGTCAGCGACGATCCAGCGCCGATCCCGAGCTTGAGCGCCTCGGTCGCCAGAATCGTCCCGACGACGCCCGGTAACGATGCCAACACCCCCGCCTCACGGCACGGCGCCTGCTCCGGCGACGGCGCCGGAAAGATGCACCGGTAGCAGGGTCCCAGCGGCGAGTCGACGACGGTGACCTGGCCTTCGAACTGGTAGATGCTGCCGGTAACGAGCGGCGTTCCGGCCAGGACGCAGGCGTCGTTGACGACGTAGCGGGTGGCGAAGTTGTCGCTGCCGTCGATGACCAGGTCCCATCCCTCGATCAGCCCGGCGGCGTTGGAGGCCGCGAGGCGATCGACGATCGGCACCAGCTCGACGTCCGGGTTCAGGCCACCGAGACGCGCCGCGGCCACTTCGGCCTTGTTGCCGCCGAGATCGTCTACCGTGAACAGAATCTGCCGCTGCAGGTTCGAACGCTCGACGATGTCGTCATCGAGCAGCCCGAGCTTGCCGATGCCCGCCGCCGCCAGATACTGTGCCGCCGGACAGCCGAGGCCGCCGATACCCACCAGCAACACGCTGGTTTCGAGCAGACGCTGCTGGCCGGCGAGCCCGACCTCCGGCAACGTCAGGTGCGCCTGGTAGCGCTCCGTCTGCTCGGCCGAGAGCCGCTCGCCGCTCATTGGACCTTGTCCGCGCCCGGCAGGTCCCAATGGATCGGCGCCGAGCGCCGATAGTCCTCCGACTCCATCTGGATCGTCGTGTGGGTGATCGAGAATTCGCGGCGCAGCAGCTCGTTGATTCGGCTGAGCAGCGCGTCCGACTCCGCCAGCGTCGTCGTGCGTATTTCGACGTGGCACGACATCGCGTTCATTCCGGTGGTCAGACTCCAGACGTGTAGGTCGTGAACGCCGATGACGCCCTCGACCTCGGCGATTGCCCTGCCGACGTCTTCGAGCTCCATGCCCGACGGAATTGCTTCGAGCAGCACGTCGACCGACTCCCGCAGCAAGCGGTAGGCGCCGAAGATGATGACGACCCCGATCAACACCGAGAGAATCGGGTCGACCAGATAGTTGCCGGTCAGCGACATGAACACACCGCCCGCCACTACCGCGACGGACGACAGCAGGTCGCCGAGGACGTGCAGGTAGGCGCCCCGCATGTTCAGGCTGCCTCCGTGCCCGGACAGGAACACCAGCCCGACGGCGTTGGCCACCAGACCGATGGTGGCCACCAGCAGCATCGTGCCGGTGGAGATGTCGGGGGGCTCGAAGAAGCGCTCGTACGCCTCCCAGAAGATGAACAACGACATGACGACGAGCGTGACGCCGTTGACCAGCGCCGCCAGCACTTCGAGGCGGTACCACCCGTAGGTCTTGCTATCGCTCGGCGGCCGGGTGGCGAACCCCAGCGCCAGGTACGCCAAGGTGATCGCCAGCACGTCGGTGAGCATGTGGCCGGCGTCGGCGAGCAAGGCGAGGCTGTTCGACAAGTAGCCGCCGACGACCTCGGCCACGAGGATCGCCGCGGTGAGTCCCAGGGTCATGCTCAGACCCCGTCGCTCGGCGGCGCGATGGCGACCGGTGGAGTCGGGACCGCTCCCGTGGCCGTGCGAGTGCTTGTGGCCGTGCATTCGGCGATCCTAGCAGGCCGTGGTGAAAGTGTGACGGGTCTGGTTGCGGCGACAAGAGGCCCAAAGCGAGGCTACCGGGCCGCGGAGACGTGCCCGAGCACCTGCAGCAGGATATGGGCAGCGTTGGCCGCGGTGATTCCGGTCGGATCGATGCCGGGGGCGACCTCCACGAGGTCGAACGCCGCCACCGGCTGTTGCCGCCAGATCTCGGTCAGGAGGGTGAGAACCTCGCGAACGTCGGGACCGCCTGCCACCGGGTAGCCGGTCCCGGGAGCGTGCGCCGGGTCGAGCAGGTCGATGTCGAGGCTGATATACAACGGCATCCCGGCGGTCAGATCACCGATCTCGGCCGCCAGCGCCTCGCTGCCGAGCACCTGCCACGGGCCCGCCGGGACTACGAGCCCGGCCGTGTCCATGGTGTCGAGCTCCTCGAGCGCGTACGAGCGTACGCCGGCGATGCACGTCGTGGCGCGGTCGAACCCGCCCCGATCCCACACCCGCGGAACGACGCAGGCGTGCGACAACGGGTCGCCCTCGTACGACGCGAAGCAATCCGGATGCGCATCGAGCAGGATGAACGCCATCTCTCCGAATGCCTGGCGCGCCGCGGTGGCGAGCGGCGGCGTGACGGCATGATCGCCGCCGATGCCCAGCAAGAAGGCATCGGGGTGCTCCTCGAGAGCTCGGGCGGCGGCGTCCACGATCGCCTGCCATCGCTCCTCGCCGGTGCCGTCGGGAGGGCCGGCGTCGCCGCGGTCGATAACGCGAACGTCGTCGATCGGATGGCCGGCCTCGTTGATCGCTTCGGCGGTACGGGCCCATTCGCGGATCGCGGCCGGCCCCTGGTCAGCGCCGGAGCGAAAAGCATCGCCGCCACCGAACGGA
>JADFNY010000350.1 GCA_022563115.1 Acidobacteriota bacterium
AATAGCCAAAGGATAATCAGCAGGAGAATGAACAAGAGCAGATGGTACCACCAGGGCAAGGCACCGTTACTATCCGGCTCAACTTCATCCGGGACGCCATAGCCGTCGAGATCGATGGCGTCGCCGCTGCCGTTGTACAATTCAAGCCAGTCGGACGAGTCGCCATCCTCGTCGAAATTTGTGTTGCTGTTTGATGCGAGAAATTCGTTGACCACCAGCGCTTGCGAAAAGACCACCGGCGCCATGAGCAACGCGACAAGGAGCAACACCACGTCGACCAGATCGAGGGAGCGTCTGCCCCGGCGGTGGTCGTCACCGAGGCCACGCTGCTGTACGAGACCGGCTCCGCCGCCCGCTACCAGCGCATGGTGGTGGTGACCGCGCCGGACGATGTTCGCCTCGACCGGCTCGAGGAGCGTGGCCTCAGCGCCGACGAAGCCGGCGAGCGCATGGCGGTGCAGATGGAGCAAACTGAGAAGGCAGCGCGCGCCGACTACGTCATCGACAACGGCGGCACGCTTGAAGCCGGGCGCGAAACCACCCGGATGGTTTGCGAGCGGCTCCAGCTCGACCTCATGCGATGGATGGCGGGCTCGCCGCTCGGGCCGGTTGGTTAGAGGTGATCGCCCTCTGCCCCGTCGTAGCTGGGTCGGACCGGTGGACGAACCTTACTTGCACGCTGGCGACGCGTCTCTGTGCCGGTTGGCAGCTTGGTCGCCTCCGAGCCGCAGGGGGGCCACCGCGACGACGAACTGGCCACGGCTTCCTCGAGAGCCTGTAGCTGGCGAAGGAGCCACAGGTCGGGGTCGGCGTACACCAGCAGGTCGCGCAGCTCATCTTCGATGGCTCGGGCCTCTACCAGCCGTCCCAGCTTCCGGCACCGTTGATCCGCGGTAACACCGGCGAGCGGCGAGGTGTGGCTGAAGGGCAACGGCACGCCGATGGCATCGTTCTCTGATGTCAACGGAGATGGACTCACCGACATCGTCGTGCACGTAGCAACAGACTCATTGCTGCTCACGGACACGGACACCGAAGCGGTTCTGATGGGTGAGACCTTCGATGGGATCGCCTTCACGGGAACCGATACGATCAGGATCGTGCCGCAAGACTAGCGCTGCCTCAGTGACGCGCCGTTGCCGGGACGGTCAAATCCATCCGCCAATACGGCCTGGCGGTGTCGGCCCACCCGGCGAGCAGTTCCCGTTCTCGTGTCGTGGTCAGGCCGGACGGTACTCGAAGCGCGTTCCTGGATCGGCTTCGACCTCGACGGCGGCGAGCCAGAAAGCGTGCATGCTGTCGGGTTCGGTGCCGTTTTCGCCGCCGGTAACGGTGCGCAGGCGTTCCTCGAGGCGCTCGAAGATCCACGCGGCCACCGCCGGGGCGGTGGGGCCGGCCTCGTCGAAACCATCAACGTCCTCGAGCACGCGCTGATCGAGCACCCCGATGACCTCGTCAACGGCACGCCGTAGAACGCGAAAATCGATCACCAAGCCGATGTGGTCGAGATCGTGGGAGCAAGCACGGGCAGCGACGCGCCAAGCGTGGTGGTGCAGAGGCTGCACCTCGCCATCGGCTCCACGGCTGTGCCCCGCTTCGAACTCGGCTTCGACACGTACTTCGTACATCAGCTTTGCTCGTCGGCGACCGTGTTCCAGTCGTGGCAGTGCGGACAGCGGGCGAACGGCTGGCTCTCCTTGAAGCCGCATTTCAGACAGACGTAGGGATCGACGAGGCGCGCCTCGTCGATCACGCCGGCGAACAAATCTCCCACCGCGCTGCCGGCGGCGCCCTGGGCGTCGAGAACCTGCCACAACTCTCGCTGCACGGTGATCGAGCCCGGTTTCTCGGTCAGCGCCCGGGTGAGTGCTTCGCGCGCCGCATCGAGGTCGCCGCGCTTCTGATGCAGGCGCGCCAAAACGAGCTGCACGCGCCACGAGTGGGGCTGCCTATCGAGGACCTTGGCGCACGCCCCTTCGACCCGCTCCCAGTCCGAGGACTCGATGGACACCCGGGAAATGCGTTCGAGCGCCTGCATCGCCCAGGCGGCTCCGTCACCGAGCGCTATCTCCCAATGCTGCAAGGCGAGCGGCAGATCACCACGGTCGGCGAGGTTGTCGCCGGCGCCAAGATGCGCGGGTGCGTAGGCGGGGTCTAGCCCCAGCGCGGTCTCATAGCAACGGGCCGCGGCCTCGGCATCACCGTCCTTTTGTGCCGCGTTGCCACGCTCGGTCCACAACGATGCGAGGAGTCGATCGTCGGTCGATCCCGCCAACTTGTCGATGCGCGCTTGGGTCTCGCCGGCCTCCTCCCAGCGCCCCATTTCCTCGTAGACACGGCGCAGGCAAAGCCAGCCGCTGAGGTTGTCAGGGTCACGAGCAACGACATCCTGCAGCGTGCGTTCGGAACGATCGATGAGCCCGGCGCTTTTGAAATCGAGGGCCAGCGAAAACAGTGCTTGGGTGCGACCGAGGTCCGAGAGTCCCGGGCGATGCAGCAGGCTCTTGTGAATGTCGATGGCGCGCTCGACCTGTCCTTTCTCGCGGAACAGGTTGCCGAGGGCCAGGTAGGCCTCGACCGCGTCGGTCTCCCCGCGCACCGCCTTGCTGAGCTCGACCAGCGCCAGTTCGGGCTGATTCGAGATCAGGTAATTGAGGCCGAGAAGGTAGTGGGGGTGGTCGCCGTATTGCGAGCCCTCGGCCCGGCGGACGCGCAGCAGCGCCCAGGCCCGTCCCAGCAAGATCCCAAGCATGACCAGGGCGGCGGCGGCCCCGAGCGGCAGGGACCAAGCCTGCATTCCCTACTCCTCGGCCCAGTCGGCGTCGTCGTCGGACGATTGCGCGAGGCCGTCGCCGATCGACAGGCTGCGAAGCTCACGAACCTCCGATTCCAAGGCGTCGATACGGCGCTGCGCCTCGCGCTCGCGCATGCCGTGCTTGAAGTGCTCGAACACGGCGATGACGCCGGCGGCCAGCACGCCAATGAACACCGAACCGAGGATCACCAGAAAGACCGGGACGTCCTCGACCCTGCGGTTCGGGAAGTAGGTCACGTTGACCCGCTGGTCGACGTTGGCGTACGCGATCGCAACCAGGAAGATGACCATCGCCAGATACAACAGCATCTTGAAGATCGCGTTCATCCGACCTCGCTCTCGACCCGATCCACGGGCAACTGTTGGCGCCGCCGATAGTCGTCGAGCACCTCGTCCCAGAGCCCCCGAGCCGTAACGACATCGTCGACCACTTCACGCGCGGCACCGCGACCTCCCGGGGTCGAAGTCACCCAGTCGGCAATTTCGAGGAGCTTGGGGTGGCCATCGGGCACCGTGATGCCGAGGCCAGCGTGTTCCAGCATGGGCAAATCAATCAGATCGTCGCCGATGTAGGCGACCTCGTGATCGGCGATGCCCTCCTGGCGCTGGATGTCGAGACAAGCGCCGACCTTGTTCTTCTCCCCTTGCCTCAGATGGTCGACCGGAAGCTCGGTGAAGCGTCGCTCGACCGCCTTCGAGCTTCTCGCGGTGATGACGGCGATCTTCAGCCCGATCAGCCGGGCGATGAACATTGCCGAACCATCCCGCACACAGAACATCTTGGCCTCGCGATCGTCGTCGATGAAAATGATCTCGCCGCCGGTCAGCACGCCATCGACGTCGAGAACCAGCAGCCGGAGGTCGCGCAATCGCCTCTCATAGCCCCCGCGGGACAGCCTCGCCATCAGATCATCTCCGTACGCCAGAGGTCGTGGAGGTGGACGACACCCTCGGGGCGCTGTTCGGCATCGACCACCGGCAGCGAGGTGATGCGCCTCTCCTCCATCAGCCGCAGGGCTTCGGTTGCAAGGGCGACGGCGCGCACACACACGGGGTCGCGCGTCATCGAGTCTTCCGCCGTGCTCCGCAGCGCCAATTCGCCCTTCAACTCGAGGAGGCGCCGCACGTCGCCATCGGTGATCACCCCGACCATCCGCCCGTCGGCGTCGACGACGGTCGTCATTCCGAGCTCCTTGGCGCTCATCTCCGCCAGGACATCGGCCATCCGGGCAGCGAGTTCAACGGTCGGTATTTTCGCCGCCGTATGCATGACATGGTGGACCCGCAAAAGCCGGCGCCCGAGGTTGCCGCGCGGATGGTGGGCGGCGAGATCGTCGGCGCTCAACCCACGCTCCTCGAGCAACGCCATGGCGAGGGCGTCGCCGACGGCGAGCGCCGCCGTCGTGCTCGCGGTGGGTATCATGCCCAGCGGG
>JADFNY010000351.1 GCA_022563115.1 Acidobacteriota bacterium
GGCCGCCGGATCGAGCCAGACATGTCGTCCACGGCGATGCCTAGCCCCCGCGTCGCGGGGCTGTGAGACAAGCGTTGCTCGCGATGTTGCGCTGGTCGTCGTCTGGGCGGCTCGAGGCGCGGCATCGCGAGCAGCGTCATTATAATCGTTGGGCCCATGACGGTCCGCACCCGCTTTGCTCCCAGCCCCACCGGCTATCTCCATATCGGCGGCGTCCGGACGGCGCTGTTCAACTGGTTGTTCGCTCGCCGGCACGGCGGACAGTTTCTGCTGCGGATCGACGACACCGACGCCGAGCGGAACGTGGCCGAGGCGTTGCGGCCGATCCTGGAGGGGTTCCGCTGGCTCGGTCTCGACTGGGACGAGGGCCCCGAGATCGGCGGGCCGTATGCGCCTTACTACCAGTCGCAGCGGGGCGATCGGTATCGGGCGGAAGTCGAGCGGCTGGTGGCGGGCGGCGCCGCCTACCGCGACTATGCCACCACCGAAGAGATTCAGGCCGAACGCGAGACGGCGCAGCGCGAGCAACGTCGTTTCCTCTACAGCCGGCGCTGGATGGCCGAGACCGACGCGCAGGCGACGGCGTTCGAGGCGGAGGGTCGGCGGGCGATCGTCCGGCTACGCATGCCCCGCGAGGGTCGCTGCGACTTCCACGATCTGGTGCGGGGTGATGTCGCGTTCGAGTGGGCGCTCGAGCAGGACCATGTCGTGCAGCGGGCCGACGGCACCTGTCTGTATCACCTGGCGAGCACCGTTGACGACCACGATTTTGCGATCACCCATGTGATCCGGGCGGTCGAGCACCTGTCGAACACGCCCCGCCAGATCTTCATTGCCACGGCGCTGGGCTACACGCCGCCGGCCTACGCGCATCTGCCGTATGTGGCTGCGCCGGGCAGCGCCGCGAAGCTCAGCAAACGGAAGCTGAGCACGTATCTGCGGCACCACGAGTTCAAGAAGTCATACGACCACGGCGCCGGGATCGCCGAGGCGCAAGGTCTATCCATCACACCCGAGAGCTTCAACCCGGTGGTCGTCGACTTCTACCGCGAGGTGGGGTACGAGCCGGACGCGCTGTTGAACTACCTGCTCCTGCTCGGCTGGTCGCTCGACGATCGGACGGAGACGTTCACCCGCGAGGAGATGATCGAGCACTTCTCGCTCGAACGGATCAATCGTTCGGCGGCGAGCTTCGACCCCCAGAAGCTGCTGGCGTTCCAGGAACGCCGGATGCAGGCGCTGTCGGTCGACGCGCGGGTCGCGCGGGTGGTGCCATTCCTGGAGCGCGGCGGGCTGGTCGGCGCGCCGTCACCCGACGACCAGCAGACGCGGATACGCCAGGTCGTCGAGGCGGCCCATACCGAGGCCGAGGGCGTCTACAACGGCGTCGGTTTGGTCAAGCTGATGGGGCGCTACTCCGGATCGATCGCCGCGGCTGCCACGCTGGCGAGCGGCGACGTCAATTTCTGCCTGGTGCCCGAAGTTCCGTTCACATTGACCGGGCCCGGCGGCCTCCTCGATCTTCTCGAGCGCCGCCTTGCCGACCGCCACCACGCCCTGATCGTCGCCGCGGAGGGCGCCGGCCAGGAGCTCTTCAACAAGGCCGGTGACCCCGGCCTTGACGCTTCCGGCAACACGAAGCTGCTCGACATCGGCCTCCTGCTCAAGGAGACGATCAGTGCCCATTGCCACGGCCGCGGCGTTCGCGTCGACATCAAGTACATCGATCCGAGCTACACGATCCGCGGCCTGCCGGCCAACTCGATGGACTCGGGCTTTTGCCTGGTTCTCGGCCAGCACGCGGTGCACGCCGGTATGGCGGGGCGCACAGACCTCATGATCGGCTCTTGGAACCATGCGTTCACGCACGTGCCGCTGTCGCTGGTTACGCAGGGACGCAAGCACCTGGAGCCGGAAGAAGAAACCTGGCAGAGGGTGCTGGATGCTACCGGGCAACCCAGACAAATGGTCGGCTGTTAACAGGGTGCCGGATTCGGGACCGCCCGCGCGCTTGCGTGTGCCCGCGGGCCTCACCGGCCCAGCGCGGCGATCGACGTGACGACGACGGAGCCCCTGTAGGCTCAGGTGGATGGAGCACGGGATTCCTAAACACGCGCGCTTTCCAGCTCGTGAACGGCCTCGTCGACGGGTTTGGCGAGTAGGCGGTGGGCGACGACGAGAATGGCGGCGGCGATCGGCAGGGCCAGCCACCAGGGCACGCCGAAGCCGGTGGGAAGGGTGCCGACAACCAGGCCGACGCCTCCCACCAGCATGGCGTACGGCAGCTGCGTGCGGACGTGGTCGATGTGGTCGGAGCCGCAAGCCATCGACGACAGGATGGTGGTGTCGGAGATCGGTGAGCAGTGGTCTCCCCATACCGACCCGGCGAGCACGCAGGCAACGGTCGAGTAGATGACGCCGTAGTTGTCCGGCGTCGCGATGTTGTTTGCCTGCATGACGGCCCAGGTAAGCGGCAGAACAAGCGGCATGAGGATGCCCATGGTTCCCCAGCTCGATCCGGTGGCGAACGCGGTTGCCGCCGACAAGACGAACACCAGCGCCGGAACGAGCCCGGGGTGCAGCGCGTCGCCGAGAACCGAGATCAGATAGCCGGCGGTGTTCAACACCTCGGTGACCGATGCGAGCGACCAAGCCAGCACCAGGATGATCATCGCGATCATCATCGCTTTGAGGCCCGCGTACCAGGCGTCAACCGTTTCAGCGACCGTCAGGATGCGCTGGCCGATGGACAGAGCGCCAGCGGTCAGGGCCCCGAGCAGCGAGGCCCACATCAGCGCGGTGTAGGAGTCCGACGTGCCGATGATCTCGCGCAGGCCGTCGCCTTCGCCGGTCACGTAGAGGCCCACGAGCACACCGACGACGAGCACCAGAATCGGCAGCATCGCGTTGATGGCACGGTGCGGCTGCCCCTCCTTCGGCGCCAGCTCGCGGGCGCCGCCGGCCGATTCATCGACCCGGGCATCGGGCGACACGACCTGGCCGGTCGTCCGGGCGCGGACCTCGGCACGGTACATGGGCCCGAAATCACGTCCCGAAAGCGCCACCACAAAAACGAAGAACATCGCCAGCATCGGGTAAAAGCTGTAAGGAATCGATTTCAGGAAAACGCTGTAGGCAGACTCGTTGAAGCCATCCATTTGTTGCATGCCGGTGGCGATCTGCCCGACCTCGAAACCGATCCAGGTGGTAACGAAGGCTACGCAGGCGACGGGGGCAGCGGTGGAATCGACGATGTAGGCGAGCTTCTCCCGCGATACGCGCAGCTTGTCGGTGACCTGCCGCATCGTGTTGCCGACGATCAGGACGTTGGCGTAGTCGTCGAAGAAGATGACGAGGCCGAGCACACCGGTCGCCGCCTGCCCCCTTTTTGGCGTGCCCGCATACGGAACGATCTTGTCGACCACCCCCTGCATGCCGCCGTTCTTCGAGACGATGCCCACCATGCCACCGATCATGAACGTGAACAGCATGATCGCCCCGTGGTCCGGATCGACCACCGCCTCGAGCACGTACACCTGAAAGGCGCTGAGCAAGCCCGTGAATGCGCCGGCGAGGGAGAAGCCATTGATCGCGAACGACCCGAACCAGAGGCCGAGAAACAGCGCCGGGATGACGTTCTTGGTGATCAGCGCAACGCCGATGGCGATCAGCGGCGGCATGATCGAGATCCAGCCGGGAATCACCCGAACCGAAGCGTCCGCCACCACCGAACCATCGACCAGCAGCTCGATCTCGGCCGCCCCGGAAGACGGAATGACGATCCCGGCAAAGATGAAACCCCCGTCCTCGTGCACCTCGGCGACCCAGGTCCGGCCATCGGCTCGCACCGCGAGCACCTCCGGGCCGGCGGCTTCGCCCGCCACCAGGACGTCGAACGGGATCCCGGCCAGCGCCAGCGGTGGCGCATCGATCTCGTAATCCTGGGCCCAGGCCGGGCTCGCCCAGAAACAGAAGCAGAGCACCGCCCCCATCGCCCACACCGGTAACGCAGGTCGCATGTACATTGCTAATCGCCTTCCAGGGCGCGCTTGACCCGCGATTCGAACGGCATCGGGGTTCCGAACATGCCCAACCACACGAACTCCTCGCATTCCTTGCGCTGACGCGGCGCGTGTTCCCTCTCTTGCAGCTCCCGCGGCAGCTCATCGACGTCGCCGGGGTAGCCAAGAGCAACCCCGGCGACTTGACCCTGGCCGGCAATCTCCTGAGCCTGGGCGG
>JADFNY010000352.1 GCA_022563115.1 Acidobacteriota bacterium
CTACCACGAGCGGGTTGTCCTGGGCCACGAAGCCGTTGCCGCCCGGGGCTGCGCAGGCGTCGAGCACGGTCCCGGCCCGCGCCGCGATTTCCGTGTCGAGCTTGCCCTCCATGTAGTGCTCGAGCGCTTCTGCTTTGTCCTCGGGGGACATCAGCTCCAGAGCGCCCACGCCCAGGGTTGCCAAGAAAACTCTGCGGTCGACTTCCATGATGCCCTCCAGCGTCGCCGGTCATGGTGACGAGTATTGGTGCGAGGTGTGGCGGCATCCTCTTTCGAATGGGGCACACCTGTCAACAGGGGAAGGGAAACCCGTCACGATTCCGGCGGGTTAGCAGGCCGTGGTGAAAGTGTGACGGGCCTGGTTGCGACGACCCCGATGGATGTGGTGCTGGACACCCAGCGCGTCGGAGACGAAAAAATCGACCGCGTGGCTCTTGCCGCCGCCGCGGGCGAGATCAGCGATGCCGTTGCCGGGAAGTTGTTGTTGCCCTTGGGCTTGCGGTTGTTGAGGCGACCGCTCGTCCCTTGACCGCTGCTCGGCCTGCTAATGTGGAGACCGTTTTTCCAAGCACGGGGTGGGCATGATTGTTGGAGTGGCAACCCAGGGGACCGCCGCGGAGCGCCGCGTGGCGCTGGTGCCCCTATCGGTGCGCGAGCTCTCACGAGCCGACCTCGAGGTTGTGGTGGAGCGCGGCGCCGGATCGGGCGCCGGATACCCCGACGCCGACTATGAGGGCCGGGGTGCACGGCTTCTTACCGATGCCGCGGAAGTCGCCTCGAATGCCGACATCCTGGTGTGCGTCGGGCCCGACGGTCTCCGTGTCGACGCGCTGCGCCGCGGGCACATCGTCATCGGCCTGCTCGATCCCCTGGGTTCGGCGGCCACGATGCAGCAGCTTGCCGCTTCCGGGGTCACGTCCTTCGCCCTCGAGCTGCTGCCGCGCATTACCCGGGCGCAGTCAATGGACGCGCTCTCGTCGATGGCGACGGTCGCCGGCTACAAGGCGGTGCTGCTCGGCGCCGGCGAGCTCGGCAAGATGTTCCCGATGATGATCACTGCCGCCGGCACCCTGGCGCCGGCCAAGGTGCTGGTAATCGGCGCCGGGGTCGCCGGTTTGGGCGCCATCGCCACGGCGCGCCGGCTCGGCGCCTTGGTCACCGGCTACGACATCCGACCCGACGTCCGCGAGCAGGTCGAGAGCCTCGGGGCCGTGTTTCTGGAGCTCGAGCTCGATACCGGCGACGCCGAGGACGAGGGCGGCTACGCGCAGCAGATGGACGAGGATTTCTATCGCCGCCAGCGCGAGATGATGGCGGAGGCGGTCGCCGACAACGATGTCGTGATCACCACCGCAGCGGTACCCGGCAAGCGCGCTCCGGTGCTGATCACCGAGGACATGGTGCGCGGCATGGCCGGCGGCTCGGTGATCGTCGATCTCGCCGCCGAAACCGGCGGCAACTGCGAGCTCACCCGGGCGGGCGAAACCGTCGAGGCCCACGGGGTGACGATCATGGGCCCGGTCGGCGTGCCCGCCACCGTAGCCCACCACGCCAGCCAGATGTACGCCAAGAACGTCACCACGTTCGTCATCAACCTGGTGAAGGACGGCGAGCTGGCCCTGAACCTCGACGACGAGATCATCAAGGACACGATGGTGACCCACGACGGCGAGGTGACCAACGAGCGGGTGCGCGAGGCGCTGGGCGCCGGAGCGGCGGTTTCTCCGACCCAGGCCGGGGACGCCGGAGCGGCGCCTTCCCCGGCGCGGGCCGCGGACGCCGGTGGAGCCGAGCCCGCAACAGAAGGGAACAGCGACCGATGGAAGTCTTCGTAGGCGCCCTGACCGTCTTCGTGCTGGCGTTGTTCGTCGGCTGGGAGATCATCAACAAGGTGCCGCCCCTGTTGCACACGCCGCTGATGTCGGGCGCCAACGCGATCTCCGGCATCACGCTGGTCGGCACTCTGGTCACCTCCGGGGCGCAGCTGACCACCTTCACGACGATCCTCGGCTTCGTGGCGGTGGCGATGGCAACCGCCAACGTGGTGGGCGGATTCCTGGTGACCCACAGGATGCTGGAGATGTTTCGTTCCCGCGGTGGAGAGTCGAAGTGAACGTGGCGGGCGGCGGGGTCGGGAGAGGCGGCCCGATCGGGAAACCTTCCCCGATCGGGGCTCGCCCGGCCACCCGAGGAGCTTTCTAGGTGTCCGAGTCCCTCATCAATCTTTTCTATCTGATCGCGGCCGCCCTCTTCATCTTCGGCCTGAAGGGGCTGACACACCCGCGCACTGCGGTGCGCGGCAACCTGCTGGGCTCGCTCGGCATGTTGATCGCCATCGTCGTTACGCTGCTCGATCATCGCATCATCGATTTCCACATCATCATCGCCGGGCTGATCAGCGGCGCATTCGTCGGCATCCTGTTCGCCTATTTGACGCCGATGACCGGGATGCCGCAGGTGGTGGCGATCTTCAACGGCTTCGGCGGTGGGGCCTCGGCGCTGGCCGTGGGCGCCGCCCTCGAAGAAGCTCTGAAGGGAGGATTCGTCGAGGAAATCTCGATTCAGTTCACCACCGCGGCGGCGTTGTCGGGCTTGATCGGCGGTGTCGCGTTCACCGGCAGCGCCGTCGCCTTTCTGAAGCTTCAGGGATGGATCTCCGATCGGCCGGTGCTGTTACCCGGCCGCCACGTCATGAACGCCACCCTGTTCATCGCCTGCCTGGGGTTGAGCGGCTGGCTGATCGTGCAGCCCGACACGTCGATCGGATTCTGGGCGATGTGCGGCCTCGCAGCATTGCTCGGCATCATGCTGGTGATCCCCATCGGCGGCGCCGACATGCCGGTGGTCATCGCCCTGCTGAACTCGTACTCGGGTCTCGCCGCCGCCGGCCATGGCTGGGTGCTGAACAACAGCGTGCTGATCATCGCCGGATCGTTGGTCGGGGCGGCCGGGTTCATCCTGACCGCGATCATGTCGAAGGCGATGAACCGCTCGCTGCCCAACATCATCTTCGCCGGCGTCGGCGCCGAGGTGGCCACCGCCGCCGACTCCGAGGAGGTCTACGCGACCGTGAAAACTACCTCACCCGACGAGGTCGCCATGATGCTCGACGTCGCCCGCCGGGTGATCGTGGTGCCCGGTTACGGTCTCGCCGTCGCGCAGGCACAGTACGCGCTGCGCGATCTGTGCAACGAGCTGGAATCGCGCGGCGTCGAGGTGGAGTTTGCAATCCACCCGGTGGCCGGTCGCATGCCGGGGCACATGAACGTGCTGCTCGCCGAGGCGAATATCCCCTACGAGGTCCTCAAGGACCTCGACGAGATCAACCCGACCTTCGGCCAGGCCGACGTCGTTCTGGTGGTCGGTGCCAACGACGTCGTCAATCCCCTGGCGCGCGAATCGGATCCGTCGATCCCGATCGCCGGCATGCCGATCCTCAACGTCGACTACGCCCGCTCGGTGGTGATCATCAAGCGCAGCCTGAGCCCCGGCTTCTCCGGCATCGCCAACCCGCTGTTCGCGGCCGACAACGCGGTGATGATGTTTTCCGACGCCAAGGACGCAGCGATCCAGCTGCTCGAGGCGCTCAAAGACGTGTAGCTCACGGGCCAGGGCGGTGGGGCAGCAGCCCCCCCAGGCATCCATCCATGAGAAAATCTCCGGCTATGGACGAGATCTTGATCGATGGCCTCGGCACCGGGGGCGACGGCATCGGCCGCCTCGAGAGCGGGCAGGTGGTATTCGTGGCCGGCGCGCTGCCGGGCGACCTGGTGCGGATCCGGCTGACGCGCAAGATCAAACGGGTGCAGCACGCCGAGGTCGTCGAGATGGTCGAGCCCTCGAGCGAGCGGGTCGAGAGCCGGTGCGGCATCGAGGCCTGCGGCGGATGTCCGGTGCGCTGGTATTCGCGCGCCGGGCAGGCCGAAGAGAAGCGCGACCGTGTGGTGCAGGCGCTGCGACGTATCGCCAAGCAGGATGTCGACGAGCTTCTCGGGCCGGTGGTGCAGATCGGCGACGGCTGGCACTACCGGCACCGGGTCCGGCTGCATGCGGCCTGGGTCGAGGAGCGCTGGCACCTCGGCTATCACGCCCGGCGCAGTCACCGGCTCGTGCCGATCGAGGCCTGCCCCGTGCTCTCCGCGGGTCTCGAGGCCGCGGCGATCGCCCTGGACCAAT
>JADFNY010000035.1 GCA_022563115.1 Acidobacteriota bacterium
GGCGGCAAGAAACACGATGCTCAGCGCGATCGTCGCTTCGATGGCCGCTGGAAGGGTGACCCGTCCCAGCGTCGCCATCGCCAGGCTCAGGCTGTGCCCGAGCGTAAAAGCCGTGATTGCTTTGAAGAGCAGCCAGCGGTCGCGAACCAACAGAACGAGCGCGAAGACGAACAGCAGGTGATCGAACCCGAGCAAGATGTGGCCCATCCCGAGCCCCAGATATGTGGTGAGATCCACCGTCAACGACCCATCCTTTCCATCCGGCTGCCGTGGTACCCGCGAAAGGTAACGCAAAAGGGGTAGCCACCCGTTGAGAAGTTCGGGTTAATAGCCTGCTAGCCTTGCATGAGTGGATATTATGTCGTCATTTTACGTAGTATTATCACGGCATCATGGTCATCCAGGCGTCGTACCCTAGGATCACTCGCCCTCCTGAGGAGAGCTTCTTTCTGCTCGGCCCGCGGGGCGTCGGCAAGAGCACGTGGGCCCGAGAATCGTTCGCAGATGCCCACCGGTTTGACCTCCTCGATGAGGCGCTGTACCAGGGACTGCTCGCAGATCCGGGCCTCTTTCAGGGAGAGCTGCGCACCCTGCCGCCGCAGCGTTGGGTCGTCGTCGACGAGGTGCAGCGGATCCCATCGCTGTTGAATGAGGTACGCCGGTTCATCGAAGAGCGGCGGCTACGCTTTGCCCTGCTCGGCTCGAGCGCCCGGAAGCTGAAGACCGCCGACACCAACCTGCTGGCGGGCCGGGCCCGCTGGAAAGCGATGTTTCCCCTGATCCCCGAGGAGCTTGGGGCTTCCTTCGATCTGGATCGAACCCTGCGGTGGGGCAGCATCGCCCTCGTGTGGCAGGCGAACGACCCTCGGGCGACGCTGGAATCGTACGTTCGGCTTTACCTGCGCGAGGAGATCAAGGCGGAGGCGTTGGTGCGGAACCTCCCCGGATTTCATCGGTTCCTCCCGGTTGCGGCACTCTTTCACGGCCAAACGGTGAACGTGTCGGCGATCGCCAGAGACGCCGGCGTGGCGCGAACGACCATCGCGGGATATCTGGAGATCCTCGAGGACACGCTGCTGGCGAGGCGCCTTCCCGCCTATGAGGCGCGGCTGCGGGTGCGCGAGCGCAAACATCCGAAGCTCTACTGGATCGATCCGGGCCTGGTCAGGGCCGTCAAGAAGCAACTCGGACCCGTCGCGGAGGAGGAGAAGGGCGCGCTGCTGGAAGGCTGGGTCTTCACACTGCTGCGGGCGTATGCGGAGGAACGAGAGCTCTACGAGGAGGTCTCCTACTGGGCGCCGCTGCAGGCGAGACGCACCGAAGTGGACTTCCTCCTGCGTCGAGGCGGAGATCATTTGGCGCTCGAGGTGAAATCTGCCCGCCGCGTCTCGTCGGCGCACCTGGCCGGCCTGCGCGCCGTCGGCGAGTTGCGTGGCATGGTTCGTAGGATCGTCGTGTACCTGGGTGACCGCACGCTCCGCACGGAGGAAGGGATCGAGATCTGGCCGCTCGAACGGTTCCTGGAATCCTTGGACGCCGGTAATCTGTGGCCTTGACATCCGACAGAAAGGACTTCCCATGTCGCAGGTCGTCATCTACGGGTTCGAAACATCGAACAACTTCAAGGTTCGCATCGCGCTCGGCTTCAAGGGCATCGACTACCGCTTCGAGACCATCGACCCGTCCGACCGCGGTGAGATTGTGCACATCTCGGGGCAGCCCTTTACCCCGGTGATGGTCCATGGCGACACCGTCATGTTCGATTCGGGCGCCATCCTGCGCTACCTGGAGGCCAACTTCCCCGGCACGCCGAAGCTGTTCAGCGAGGACTACGGCACCATGCGGGAGATCGAGAAATGGGAGGCTTTCAGCCGGATCACATTGCACGAGCCCCTCATGATCATGGTGCGGCAGCGCATCGCCGGTGTCAGCGACGATGCCGAGACCGCACGCGCGGCCGAGCTGTTTGCCGAGGCGACCGCGGTGCTCGAGGCTGTGCTTTCCGACAACGAATGGCTGGCCCACACTCGCATGACCGCGGCCGACGTGACCGGCGCCGCGGTGATTCGAAGAGTCCAGGAGATGGGACCTTTCGATCTGCCCGAGGACCGGCCACACATGTACGCCTGGGCGGAGCGGGTCAACGCGCTCGATCCGGGGCCCGGCGACAGCACACTGGTGTCCTGAGTCGGAAGTTGGGGAGTTCGCAAGCCCAAGAGCGAGTCGTGGCAGGCCCTTGGGCCTGCTAGATGACGCTGGTACCGAAGATCGGCCGGCCGATCGCTATGATCGCGCCGCCGATCAGGATCAGCGACAGCGCCACGCCGACCAGGGCGACACCCCAGCTCGGCTCGTCGCGCCGCTTGTTCACGATGTTGGCGGCGTGGCCGACGCTCACCGCCGCGAGCATCATCACGACGTGCCCCATGAGCCGGGGATAGCTCGGGATCAGCAAGTAGAGAACGATCCCGGTGAGCACCTGTACGTCGAGCAGGCCGACGTAGGCTCCGGTGAGGATCTTGGCGAGCTTGTCGAACGGCGCGCCGCGGAACGTGCCGACGAGCAGATAGACCACCGCGGCGATGGCCGCGAGCAGAACCAGGTAGCGCACGCCCGAATGAGTGTAAAACACCATGGGCATCATGGAGCACACTCTACCCCGATGCGGCCTGGTGCGCCGACCGCTGTGTTTCCACGGTGAGCTCGGCGCACGCACGCCGCCACCGGATATCATCTCGTCCATGTCTGGCATCTTGGATGAGCGTGCCTTAGTGGAGGCCACAAAGCCTTTGCCCGGCGTCGGTCGCGAAGCCATCCGCGCCGAGCTCGAGGGGCGCGAGCCTCAGCCGGCCGTCGAGGCCATTGGGCTGCTCGCCCGGCGGGCACCTGTCTTCGTGACGTTGCGCATCGTGGGCACATTGCGCGGTTGCATCGGCAGCCTCACGCCGCTGCGCGCCAACCTCGTCGAGGAGACCATGGATCGGGCCCTCGCCGCGGCGTTCGAGGACCCCCGCTTTTCGCCGTTGACCCTGCCGGAGCTCGAGCGAACCGACGTCGAGGTTTCGATCCTCGGACCGCTCGAGGCGATTGCATCGCACGATGACCTGGATCCGGCGCGCTTCGGCATCGAGGTCAACGACGGCCACGGAAGGCGGGCGGTCCTGCTGCCCCAGCTCGCCGGCGTCGACACGGTGGCGCAGCAGATCGAACTGACCCGACAGAAGGCGCGGATCCCCCGCGGTGCGAACCTGGAGATCCGCCGTTTTGCGGCCGTCAAGGTACGGGAACAGAGGTCCTTCGCCACAACCCGCGAAGCTCCGGCGCAGCCAAGTCCGGGCTAGCGTCCGCCCCGATCGCCTACGCGCTGGCCACCGCCGCCACCTCGACCGCCGCCGCCACCGCGACCCCCGAAGCCGAACTCCCAGGGCATGATCCCTTCGTCGTAGAAAGCGTTGGGGTTGTCGGGATCGACGTAGCGCCAGCGAACGGCGTCGGCATAGAGGCGGCCGTCGGCAAGGTCCGAGAGCTCGACGCTTGCCTCTTCGCCCTCGCCGAACGTGAACCTGCCCAGCGCGTTCCAGCCGGGCTCGAGCTGATCGGTGTTGATCGTCAGCTCGGTGGTCTCGCCGCCGTGGTGGATGGTCATCAAGTAGTAGTTGGCGGCACCCCAGAAGCCTCCCGATGTCCGTCGGTTGATGCGGCGCGGCAGGAAGTAGTAGGCGACGTCGTACTCACCGGCGTAGGGGAGGGTCGCGGTCCAGATCGCTGGCTGGGCGCCGTCGCCAGCGTCCTTTAGGCGGTAGTTGGTTTCGTAGCGGCCGAAGGCGTAGCGGCTTTCCTCGACCCCCCAGTTGCCGCCCTGCAGACCCGGACGCATGTAACGCTGCACGCGGCGCACCGGCATCGAGAACCCTTGGTCTTCGTTGTCGACGATGATCTCGGTGAACGCCGCCTCTTCGGCGGTAACCACCCGGACGTACTCCTCCGGCGGGCCCGGCTCGACCTCTTCCGGAATGCGCAGCGGCGAGCGCAGCGGGCGCCGGTTCTTGGCCAGGAAGGGCTCCACGGTCACCATGTGGGGGCGCACGCCGATCACCATCGAGACCTCGATCTCCTGGCCGCCCTCGATTTCGACGTTCTTGGTGATCTCGTCGCCGCGTCCCTGTAGTTGCACCTGGACGAACCCGCGGCCGGGCTCGCCGTTGCGGATGCGGACCATGACCTGGTAGACAACCGTGCCCCGATCGTCTTCGACCTTCCGCGCTTCGGTGCGGGTCAAGATGTAGCCGGGTACGTAGGTTCCGTGCACCCAGTCGCGGATGAGGCGATCGAGCCCGGCGCGGCTGACGTCCTCCTCGCTGGTGCCTTCCGGAACGACGGCGCGCTCGAAATCCTCGAAGGAAATGTATTTGTATTGCGACGATTCACCGAACGACTCGAGCGTGTCGATGAACTCGTCCGAACCGACGACCGCTTCGATCATGCGGAACATCGTCAGGCCCTTGGCGTCCAGGACCGAACGATAGAGGTCGGGGTTTGCATCGGGATCGAGATCGGCGAGCGACTGCGTTTGCATCGCTTCGAGCATCTCGTCCCAGGTCGCGTCATTACCGACCCGGCGCGGTCCTCCACCGGGCCCTCCTGGCCTGCCGGATCCGAATCCGAGGCCGATCCGGAGGGTCACACTGGCGCCACCGCGGTCCTGTGGCCGGCCGTGATCGAAGTCTCCGCCCCCGCGGCTGCCAAACCGACCGCGCCAGCCGCCCCGCTGGTTCCGGAACATCGAGGTGCGAATCTCCTGCGACAGATCTTCCTGCATGTAGACCGGCATGCCGCGGGAGAGCAATGAGGCGTTTTCACCCTCGAACCCGCGGTTGAACGTCCACAGCTGCACCAGTGGCGAGCGGAAGAGGCCACCGGTCGCCCCCTCGGGGCTCAGAAACACGGAGAAGATGGCGGTGGCGATCTGGTCACGTTTGACCCGCGCCGGGTCCTGGTCCCGGCCGCGCTCCGAGCTCAGCGTGCGGTTGGCCCGCTGGGTCATTCTCTTGACCTGGCTGATCAGCGTGTCCTCTTCGATCATCAAGATACCCGGCTGGGTGAGGCCGCCGTTTTCCTCCCACCCCTCGTAGTACCACTGAACGAGGAACGGGACCTCGACCACCGACAGGCGCTCGTACGGATACGGCAGGCCGGTTTCCTGGGCCATGGTGGTCAGCAACTGCTCGACCATCGCGACGATCTCCTCGGCGGCGTCGGCGAAAAACGAGACTTGGCGCAGGTGCAACGGATGGATGTAGAGCGCTACCTCGATTCCCGCGGCGTCGGCGGTGAACACCTCGTACTCGCTGACGTTCAGCGACAGTTGCGGCACCGGGGTGTTGATTTCCCAAACGCTGCGGCTGCGCCCGGCCTCGGCGGGCTCGCTGGTTGGCACCCCCTGGGTGATCGTCTCGAGGCCGGCCGGCGTATCCACCGTGATGCGGCCGGTCCAAAACGAGACCGGTCGCCCCTGGTCATTGCCGTAATCGACGCCGGGAACCGGATACCAGCGGCTGCGCGGCGGCAGGTAGGCTGCGTCGTCGCGGATCCAGGCGGTCAGGTCCCCCTTGTGAATCCAGCCCTGCCATTTCTCGATGCGCGCCGCCGTGCGCAGGAGGTCGAACCCTTCGCGATCGATATCTCCCGCGTATTCCATCGTGATCGTCGTCTCGCCGCCGGGCGCCAAAGCTGTCGGCGGCGTGACCCGTACAACCGAGCCCTCGACCTCGAACGGCAGATCGTGCCCGCCCGCGTCGGTAACCGTCGATACGATGAGGCCCGGATTGAGCGTGAAGATCATCGTTTCGAGCGCCATCTCGTTGTCGTTGGCAAGCAGCATCTCGGCGCTGGCCGCCAGCGGCACGCCGTGGTTCATGATGTCGACGTCGAGGTCGTAGGTCACCACGGTGGCGACCGGCATGTCGCCGTGGCTGATCTGGATCGCGAACAGCTCGGCGCGGTTCCGGTCGCGGGCGATGTCGTGCTGCGCCATGCTGCCGTACAGGATGACCGCGCCGCCGATCCCGGCCAGCGCCATCGCGTGGCCGATCTTCGACCAGACGCCCGGCTTCGGCAGACGCGGATAGCAGGCGATCGAGAGCCCGAGCAGGGCGACGGAGAGCGCCATGTAAAAGACGCGAATCTCGAGCACTCGGGTAACGTCCCCGAGGCCGAGCATGTCGGAGAAGTACAGCGGCGCGAAGAAGGCGCCGAAGTCGAAGATGCCGCCGTAGCGCGTGCCGAGAAAGAACAGCACGGCGATGACGTAGGTGATCGACACCAGGGCCGTGGCCGTTGTATTGCGCAAGGTGGTGCCGAGAAAGAAGGTCAACGCCGACATGAAGATCAGCGCCGGGAACGTCATCAAGGCGAAGTAGGTCAGGTACGGGGTCAGCAGGAACGGCTCGCCGGTGATGCTGATCTTCGCCGCCTGGACGGCCAACGTGAGGCCGAGAACACAGAGGCTCAGAGCGGTGAGCGCTTGCACGACACCGACGTACTTGCCGGCCACCAACTCGGCGGTGGTCAGCGGGCGCGCCGAGATGACTTCCTCCACCTGGGCCCGTTCGTCGGCGGCGCGGAAGTTCCCGGCCACGAAGGCGATCAGGATGGTCTGGATATAGGTGTAGACATAGAACGGAATGAAGCCGCTGACCCCGAGCGCCGAGGCACGGTCGTTCGTTGCGCCCATGGACTCGGGGATCGCCAGCGCGACGCCGATGCCCAGCGGGATCACGACGCCGATCAGACCGAGGGCGCGGAACCTCGTCGTGCGCATCAGCATGATGCGCTCGTAGCGGGCGACACCGAGGATATTGCTCAGAATGTTCATGGGCTGCTTCCGTTTCCGTCCGCGGAGTGACCGTCCGTCGCCATGAAATAGATATACGCGTCTTCGAGGTTCGGGGGCTCGGGCTCGGCGCCCGGCGGGGGGGCTTGGTCGCCGACAATCCGGACTGTCAGGTCGTCACCCACCGGGGTCACGGTGACGACGTGCCATTCCTTTTGCACCTTGGCAAACGCCGCGTCGTCGACGTGCAGCGTCCAGGTCTTGTTCTCGGCGTGCCGCACCAACTCCTCCGGTGGGCCGTGGAACAGCAGGCGGCCGAAGTTGAGCACTGCGATGTCCTCGCAGGTGCTCGAGATGTCGCCGACGATGTGGGTCGAGATCAGGATGGCGCGGTTGCGGCTCATCCGACCGAGGATCTTGCGGAACCGGATGCGCTCTTCCGGGTCCAAGCCGACCGTGGGCTCGTCGACGATCAGGAAGTCGGGCTCGGCGAGGATCGCCTGGGCGATACCGAGGCGACGTTTCATCCCGCCCGAGAACGTGCCCGTGTACTTGTCGCGCACCTTGGTCAGCGCCACCGCTTCGAGCGCCTCCTCGACGACCTGCTTGCGGTGCTTGGCCGGGCGGATGTGAGCCAGCCGGGCCATATAGTCGAGAAACTCGAACCCGGTGAGGTTCGGGTAGGCGCCGAAGTGCTGCGGCAGGTAGCCGAGCCGCTGGCGCACTTTGTCACGGTCGGCGCCGATGTGCAGGCCGTCGATCGTCACCTCGCCGCTGGTCGGCTTCATCTGCGTCGACAAGATCTTGATCAGTGTCGTTTTGCCGGCGCCGTTCGGGCCGAGCAGCCCGAAGGTACCGGTGCTGATGCGCAGATCGAGATTGTCGAGCGCCGGGCGCGCTCCCTTTTCATAGATCTTGCTCAATGAAGAGATCTGGATGTCCATATGGTTTTACGATATGGGGAATCAGGCGGGCGCAAAAATGTCTTCGCTTCCCGAGGATCTTCAAGACCGCAAGTACACCCTCTGCCCGCCAGGATACCGCACCCGAGTTCATTGTTCCGCCAGGGAACGTTCGGTGTCGGTAAACCGTCTGTAAAGATTTGTAATAGCCCTCAAAAGGCGCGTTGTTGGGGCTCGCCGGCGGTGTAAGAGTATGGAACCGTCTACCTGTGGCCCCGCAGTTCCCCTCCCCACGACGAAAGCCGAGCGAAGTGCGAAAGATGAAGTCGCGGAAGTTCTCACTCCTGATCTTGTTGATGCTGGTGGTCGTCGGTTGCCAGGAGGCCCCGGAGGAACGCGTTGTCGATCTCGTGGTGCCGGTTACCGTCCAGCCGGTGGCGCGCGGCACCATCGAGTCGTTCGTGTCAACGACCGGCAGTTTGCGCGCCTCGCGCAGCGCCGACATTCTCGTCGAGGTTCGTGGAGATCTTTTTTACATCGAAGATGCGAGCGGCAAAAAGCCGGTCGAGGGCACCCGCGTCGCCGCCGGCGACCGCATCGCACGCATCGAGAGCGAGGAGTACGTCAACGACATCCGGATGCAGTCGCGCCAGCTAGGGCTGCAAAACGCGCACAACAACTTGGCCGAAAAACAGGCGCTGTTCGAAGAGGGTTTGGCGGTGGCTTCCGAGGTGCAGGGGGCCCAAAAGAGCGTCGCCGACGCCGAATCCGACATCGTTGATGCCCGAATTCAGCTCGAGAAGATGAACGTGTACGCGCCGCTGTCAGGTTATCTCACCGGGCTCGTGGATACGACGGAAAACACCATCATCGAAGCCAACACGGTGATCGGTCAGGTTGTCGACTACGGCCAAGTGCTCACCGATTTGAAGATCCCCAACTCGCAGATGCCGAACATCGACCTGGGCCAGGAGGTGCGGGTCACCAACTACGCCTTCCGCGACCAGACGTTCATCGGCAGGGTCTCGGTGCTCGACCCGACGCTCGATCCGGTGACGCGCACGTTCCGCATCGAGGTCATTGTCGACAACCCCGGGTTGATCCTGCGCCCCGGCATGTTCATCAAGGCCGACATCGTCGTCGAGCAGCGCGCCGGCATCATCGTCATCCCCAAGCAGCTGGTGTTGAGCCGGCAGAACCGCAGCGTCGTCTTTGTCGAGGAGGAGGGTCGTGCGCAGCAGCGAACCATCGAGACCGGCCTGTCGGACGACCTTATGGTCGAGGTAATCGACGGACTCTCCGAAGGCGAGCGTCTGATCACCAGCAACTTCGAGACGCTTCGCTCGCGCACCCAGGTTCGGGTTACCGGCGAGAGTGGCCCGAGGGGAACGAATAACTAGCCCTGCTAACTCGGCGAGCTTCTCGCCGACCAGGTGACGGTCTGAGATGTCGCTACCGGAGTTTTCAACCCGCTACCCGGTCACCATCACGATGGCGACCTTCGCCGTCGTGCTGCTCGGCTGGATCTCTCTCGACGGCCTCGGCACCGACCTGCTGCCCAACGTCGAGACGCCGGTCATTACCGTCGACCTGCGAGTTCCCGGGAAGTCTCCGCAGGAGATGGAAGAGCGCTACACGCGGCGGTTGGAGCGCGACATCAGTACGGTCAGCGGCGTCGATCGGGTCTACTCGATCACCCGTTCCGGGCAAGCCGTCGTGGTGGCGGAGTTCAACTGGGACACCGACATGGACTTCGCGCTTCTCGACGTCCAGAAGCGCATGGGCGCCTACGGAACCGACGACGAGATCGAAACCCTCGATGTGACGCAGGAAGATCCGCAGGCGCTGCCGGTGGCGCGCATCGCGGTGAGTTCGCCCGACTACGCCGACCTCGACGAGCTGTTCGGCGCCATCGACACCCTGGTGAAGCCGCGACTCGAGGCCCTCGACGGCGTCGCCTCGGCCGAGATCGAAGGCGATGCCGAAAAAGAGATTCGCGTCATCCTCGACCCCTACCTGCTGGAGGCCTTCGGCCTCACCGACAGCACGGTGGTGCAGCGGATCCAGCAAGCCAACCAGGATGTTTCCGGCGGCCGTCTGGAGGAAGGCGATCAGTCGTACCAGGTGAAAGGGCTCGGTCGCTTCACCGACATTACCGATATCGAGAACCTGATCGTCGGCGAGCGCGCCGGCAGCGTCGATGATGCCGCTGCTGCCGCGAGTGGGGCTGCGGCAGGCGTGGGTGCCGGCCCAGCGGCGACGACCGAGGACAACCTGCGGGTTCCGGTGTACGTGAAGGACGTTGCCCTCGTCGTCCTCGAGTACGCCGAGCGCGAGACCATCGTGCGGCTCAACGGCGTCGAGTGCCTCGGCATTGCCATCTACAAGGAGGCCGACGCCAGCACCGTCGACGTCGTGCAGACCGTGCTCGCCGACCTGGAGCAGCTGGCGCTCGACTTGCCCAACGTGCAGTTCACCGTCGTCGAGAACCAGGCTCGGTTCATCGAGTCTGCGGTCCAGGAGGTCGAAACGGCCGCTCTGTTCGGCGCCTTGCTCGCGGTCGGCGTTCTGCTCCTTTTCTTGCGCTCGATCACCGTGACGCTGGTCATCGGTCTGGCGATCCCGATCTCGATTCTGGCCACGTTCACGCTGATGTACTTCCAGGACCTGACGCTCAACATCATGACGCTAGGCGGCCTGGCGCTGGGCGCCGGCATGCTCGTCGACAACGCCATTGTCGTGATCGAAAACATCTACCGGCGGCTCGAGCTCGGCGCCGATCCTTATGAGGCTTCGGCCAAGGGCGCTTCCGAGGTCGGCGTTGCGATCCTGGCCTCGACGCTGACCACGGTGTCGGTGTTCCTGCCGATCGTCTACGTCCAGGGGCTCGTGGGCGAGCTCTTCAAGGAACAGGCGTGGACGGTGGCGTTCTCGCTGCTGTCGTCGCTGGTCGTTGCGATGACGGTGGTCCCGATGATCAGCTCGCGTCTGCTGAAGCAGAGAAGCGCGGGCGCGAAGCCCAAGCAACGCCGTTGGTATCGTGCCGGGTTGTCCGTGGCTCTCGACCACAAGCTCGTCGTCTTTGTTCTCCTCGCCATCGTCGCGGGCGGCACCTACCAACTGGCGCTGACCATCCAGATGGAGTTCATTCCGCGAGAAGATCGGGGTCTTTTCAGCGTCGATGTCGCCTTGCCCGAGGGTTCGCGCCTGGAGATGACCGACCGGGTGGCGGTGCGCGTCGGCTCGATGATCCAGGAGCTGGGGGGCGACGACGTGGTCACGGTGTACGCGCGCTCCGGTCAAAACCCGGCACGAGTGACCAACGTCACCGATCCGAGCGGGCCGAACCGCACCAATCTTTCGGTGGCGCTGTCGACCGGTCCGCGCCGCAGCATCGGACAGATGGTCGAGGCCATCGACAGGGAGCTGGCCGAGATTCCCGGCCTCGAGGTCAAGTACGAGCTACAGGAAACGGCGTTGCAGGGCGTGCTCGGGGCGGAGGCGGCGCCGCTGCAGCTCGAGATCATCGGCGACGACCTCGACACGTTGCGCCGGCTGACCGCGGAGATGGCAACGTTGATCGAGGAGTTGCCGGCGATCTACAACGTGCGCACGAGCTTTCAGGGCGGGCAGCCGGAAATCGATCTGAACCTGCGCGACGACGTCATCGCCGCCTTCGGCCTCACGCCGCAGTCGCTGATCGCCGACCTCGAACGCCGGCTGTCCGGCGAGATCGCCGGCGAGCTCTCGAAGAATCAACGCTCGCGCGACATTCGCGTCGGGTTCGAGGACGTCACGCTCAGCGAGCTGCGCTCGATTCGTATTGACACCGCCGAGGGCGCGATTCTGACCCTTGGCGACATCGCCGACCCGCGCGTCGTCGAGGGTCCGCGGGAGATCCTGCGCGAGGACCAGAGGCGCATCGGCAGGATCAGCGGCTACCTGGTAGAAGGCGCCGTGCTCAGCGAGGCGATCGGCCAGGTCGAAGGCCTGGTGTCGCAGGTAGCGCTTCCGGTCGGCTACAGCGTCGAGATCGGCGGCGAGGAGCGCCAGCGCGCCGAGTCGTTTGCCAGCCTCGGCTTCGCCCTTGGCCTGGCGGTAATCCTCGTCTACATGGTGATGGCGTCGCTGTTCGAATCGATCCTGCATCCGTTCACCGTCATGCTGACGGTGCCGTTCGCCGGCGTCGGCGTCGTCGTCGCCTTCTGGGCGCTGGGAGAGCCCCTCAGCATCATGGCCTACATCGGCGTCATCATGTTGGGTGGCATCGCGGTGAACGACGCCATCATTCTGGTCGACCACGTCAACCACCTGCGCGCCACGATGCCGATTCGCGAGGCCGTTGTGCAGGGGGCGCAAGACAGGTTCCGACCGATCCTCATGACCAGCGCCACCACCGTGCTGGCGCTTTCCCCGATGGCGATCGGTGTGGGCGAAGGTGCCCAGATGCGGGCGCCGATGGCGATCGCGGTGATCGGCGGTTTGGTGACCTCGACGTTGCTGACGCTGGTCATCATCCCGGTGGTCTACGAGACGGTTGAACTTCTCCGGCGGGTCTCGGAGCCGGTGGGCGCAACAGAGCCGTCATGATCTCCAGCCTCGCTATCCGCCGGCCCATCACCACGGCGATGTTCTTCATCGGGATCGGCATGTTCGGCGTGGTTTCGCTCTCTCGACTCACCGTCGAGTTGATGCCCGAAGTGGTCTTTCCACAGATCTTCATCGTCGCCAACCAGCGCGCCATGTCGCCGGAGCAAATCGAGCGCCAGGTCGTGATGCCGATCGAAGAGGAGGTCGGCAAGCTCGAGAACGTGGTGCAGATCGACTCGCAGTCGCGCCTCGCCAACGGCTTGGTGACGATCTCGTACGAGCCGTCGACCGACATGAAGTTCGCCGAGCTGCAGGTCAACCGGCGCATGGGCCAGCTGCTGCCCAACCTGCCAGAGCAGACGGCGCTCACCGTGCAGCGCTTCGACACGTCGATTCTGACCAGCGCCGTGATGACCCTGCAGGTGCTCGGCGCCGGTGATCTGAACTGGCTGCGCGACTTTACCGAGCGCAACATCCGGCCCGAGCTCGAGGCGGTCGACGGCGTGGTCTCGGCGACGCCGCTGGGCGGGCAGCAGCGGTCGATCGAGATCATCGTTGACCCCGAGCTGCTGGCCGCGCACCAACTGTCGATGAACGCCATCACCGGGGCGATCAACAGCGTCAACGTGCCGCGCGCGTACATCGGGCGGGTGTTCGACGCCAACCAGCGTTTTCCGGTCAGCGTCTCGGGACAGTTTACGGCGCTCAGCGAGATCCACAACGTTGTCTTGCGGCGGGACGGGCAGCTTACGCTCGGAGACATCGCCGAGATCGACTACGGCCTGCAGGAGCGCACCGACTATAGCCGGGTCAACGGTCTCGAGGTGGTCAGCATTCGCATCCAGAAGGAAAACGAGGCCAACCTGATCGCCGTCGCCAACGGGCTGCACGCCACCGTCGAGCGCCTCAACCGCCAGTTCGCCGCCGAGGAGATCGAGATCGCCGTTACCGACGACCAAGCGGAGATCATGCAGGAGGCCCTCGGCACGCTCCAGCAGGCGGCGGTCATCGGCGTGTTCCTGGGCCTCGGCGTGCTGTTCTTGTTCCTGCGTAGCGCCCGCTTCGTCGGCATCCTGCTGCTGGCGATTCCGTCCTCGCTGCTGCTGACCTTCAACCTGATGTACGCCTGGGACCTGTCGCTCAACGTGCTATCGCTGTGCGGCCTGGCGTTGTCGATGGGGATGCTCGCCGACAACGGCATCGTCGTGATGGAGTCGATCTTCAAGCACTTCGAAGCCGGCAAGGACGCCATGGAAGCGGCGCGCGTCGGGACCGCCGAAGTCAGCCGCGCCATCGTCGCCTCGACCGCGACGACGGTGGCCGTGTTCGTTCCGGTGGTGTTCATCCAGAGCGAATTCCAGGACATCATCCGCGAGCTTGCCTTGGCGATCGCGTTTCCGCTCCTGGCGTCGTTGCTCGTCGCCTTGACGCTCGTACCGATGCTCGGGGCGCGCACCCTGTCGCGCACTTCGCTCCGGCCCCTCGGAACCGGTCGCTTGCTCGACATGTATACCGTCGTGCTCAAGGCGAACTTGCGGCATCGTGTGCGCATCACGGTCGCCGTGGCCGTGGCGCTCCTGGCGACGCTGATCGCCTCGTTCTTCCTGATGTTGCAGCAGCAAGCCCTGACCGAGGAGAGCGGCTTCACGATCTACGTTTCGCTCGAAGAAGGCGCGACCCTCGACGCCACCGATGCCGTCGTCGTCAAGGTCGAGGAGGCCGTGGCCGAGCTCGAGGACGTAGAGATTTTCATCACCAGCGTCCAGGAAACGGAGGGCACGGTGAACGTCACGCTCGTCGATCGGGTCGACTTCCCGGACCGCATGAGTGTCGACGCGGCGAGGGAAGCTCTTGAGGACGCCCTCGACCGCATCGATGGCGGCACCGTCAGCTACGATCCGCCGGCCTCAGGCGGCGGTGGCGGGGGGGGCGGCGGCGGCCGGGGCGCGGGTGGCGGTGGGACCGGCGGTTTCTCACTCGGGCAGGGCGCGGCGGCGGAGACCGTCGTTGTGCGCGGCAATGACTTCGTGACGTTGCAGATGATCGCCGACGATCTCCAGTACCGGCTCGAAGAGGTGCTCGACGTCGATCCCGACAGCATCTCGGCCGACCTGGCGCGCAGCGGTCCCGAGGTTCAGGTGATCCCCGACCCGATCGCCATGTTTGACCGCCGGCTCACCATCAACACGGTGCTGGGGGCGATCAGCCAGGCGAGCCCGCAAGGGGTGCAGACGGCGACCGCGTATCTCGAAGCCGACGGTACCGAGACACCCATCGAGGTGCGTTACATCGACGAGTTCGAGGACAATCCGATCGGCCTCGACGAGCTGCGGCAGTTGCCGATCCTGACGCCCTCCGGCGAGTACACGCCGATGGAAGAGGTTGCCCGCGTTCGCACCGACGAGGGTCGCAACACGATCCTGCGTACCGATCAGTCGCGTCGTGTGGTGCTTACCTACCGCTTCATCGACGAGGTGTTGGACTCGCAGCCCCGCATCGACGCGGCCCGCGCCTATGTGCGGCTGGTCATCAACGACATGATCCTGCCGCTGGGCTACACCATCGAGGTTATCGAGGCCGAGGTCGACACGATCTACTACTGGATGATGGGGATCGCGGCGATCCTGGTGTACATGATCCTGGCGGCGCTATTCGAGTCATTCTCCTCGCCGATCGTCATCTTCTGCACCCTGCCGACCGCGGTGATCGGCTCGTGCCTAGCGCTGTTGCTTACCGGCACCGGTCTGACCTCGGAAGCCGGGCCGATGGCGCTGCTCGGCTTCGTCGTGCTGCTCG
>JADFNY010000353.1 GCA_022563115.1 Acidobacteriota bacterium
GGTCTTGTGTTCTGAGTTATCCTTAAACTTGATCGTCAGCTCGGTCCAGACGGCCGGCCCGAGCAAGAGGTTCTCGACGCCGTCGAAGCAACCCTCTACGGCGAGCTTGTTGGTGGCCTTGTCGTAGCTGCCTGTGAGCATGGTGTGTGTCGCGTCCACGTCACCCAACGGCAATGGCGGCGGGTCGCCCGGGAGTCCAGCACCACACTCGGAGGGGTCCTCGCCGCCGGCGACGGGCGGGTCGCACACGCTGCTGAGAATACTGCAGGGCGATGCCGTGGTGAGTTGCGCCTGCTGGCAGTTCACGGTGAGGACCGGGTTGTTGGAGTAGCAGTACGTCGTCACCGTCAGGCCGGCGTTGGGGCCTTGCGTATCGGCGATACACTGGAAGTAGTTCCCGCCGACGACCGTCTTGTCAGGCAGGTCGTCCCCGCCGCCTGGAGCCTGGTCCGGGTGGCCGAGTCCAGCAGCTCGGGCCTGGTCCGCAGGGCTTCGTCCCACACGCTGGCGGCCTCGGTGTCGCCGATGCCCACGAAGATGGGTCCCGCCATCAGGGCCAGGGGGATGGAGACCTCCCGGACCTCCGTGCCCAGCCCCCGCAGGGTCTCGACGGCCTCGCCCAGGACGCTCCGCACCTCCGGGTCCAGCAGGTCGCTCTCGTCGACGGTCAGCGGGTTCGCCGATAGCACGGCTAGGCTGGCGGGAGCACCGACGCGGATGATTCCACCGCCCGGCGGGCCGCCGCCGCCGCGGCAGAGCGACGTCGCCATCCGTAGGCTTTCCTCGCGCCGGAGTCGCTGGCGCGGCTGCCACCCCTCACGGGGCATGCCCGCCCGGTTCGCCCGAGTACGGATCGCGTAGAAGTCGAGCAGCGCCGGCCCGGGGGCGACGTAATAGTCGGACGAGAGGGCAAGGTTGGCGCCGGCCTCCGAAAGCGTTTTCCAGGGGTACACGCGATCGCCGTTCTCCGCTCCCAATCGCCAGTCTTCCATGGTGCGGCCGTCGTCATCCGGGTCGATGAAGTTCGGTTGGGCGACCAACAGGAAGCCTCGTTCGGTCGCTATTCGTTGGTCTTCGAGCGAGCTGTAGCCGAAGTGCTCGATCCGGAAGCGGCGCGGATCCAGGTCGCCGAGACCGTCGGCGACTCGAGTGTAGGCGCGCAGAACACGATGCACCGCGTCATCACCGATGGCATGGGTCGAAATGTCGAGGCCTGCCGCGAGGGCTCGGCGGGTCTCGGATTCGAGCTCGTCGTCGGTCATGCGCATGAAGCCCGCCGTGCTCGGATCGTCGGCGTAGGGGTGGGAGAGGGCGGCCCCACGGCTGCCGAACGCGCCGTCGGCATACAGCTTGATGTGGGTCACCCGGAGGCGCGGCGACAGCTCCCGGTATGCAGCGGGATCATCGAGAATCTTGTCAGCCAGATGGCTGGGTGACGGAACCATCAAGTTCACGTCGATGGGGAGCGGGTCTTCGGCGTCGGCCCGGGTCAGCAGCTCGAGTATCAGCTCGAAGTCGACCCCCATGCTCACGATCGCAGGGTTGGCCATGAAGCCGGCGTCGAAAACCTCGGTGACGCCCCGCGCGGCAAGGGCCTGGGTCGCCAGCTTGAACGCCTCGCGGATCTCCCAGCCGGTGGCGATGGGAATTCGTTCCAGTACGGGCTCGACGGCGCGCTCCAGCAGGATACCCGTCGGTGTCCCATCGGCGTCGCGTAGGATCGCGCCGCCCGGCGGATCCGGCGTGCGGTTCGAGATCTCGGCGCCAGCCAGGGCGGCCTCGTTCACCCAGGCGGAGTGAGCATCGATTCGCACGAGGAACACGGGATGGTCGGGGACGGCACGGCTCAGCTCGTCATGGACGGGCAGCTCGTGGGTGCCCCAGTCGTGCTGGTTCCACCCCATGCCGAGGATCCAATCGCCTTGGGGAACTTGGGCGGCGCGCCGTCGCACCCGGCCGATGATTGCCGAGCTCGAGGAGGCCGCGGCCAACTGGAGGAAGAGGCGCTCCTCTTGGCGGCGGTTGAGAAGGGCGAGGCCGATCGCGGTGAGGTGTAGGTGGTGGTCTATCAGGCTCGGGATGAGGCAGCCGCCCGCGATGTCGATCTGGGTGGCATCGGGGTTCTCGTCCCGCAGTGCTTGTTTGTCACCGACGCCGACGATCGTACCGTCGCGTACCGCGACCGCTTCCACCGTTGGGCGCTCGGGATCGAGCGTGATGATTTCGCCGCCGGTCAAGATCTCGGTCATGGAACCCGTTGGTCGGTGATCGTGCGAGCGTAGATGGTATCCGGGCCGGCGTCAGTGCACGACGTGGAGGTTGTGAGGTGGTTGCAGCGGCCGGCGGCGCCGTCTTCCACCGCTCGATCCCCCCAAGAACGTTCCGACGAGCAGCACGCCGACCAGGAACCCGCCGACGTGCGCGTACCAGGCGACACCGGCGCCGCCACCGGTGACCGCAGAAAATAGCTGCATGGCGAACCAAATGCCGAGCAGCACGGCGGCCGGCAAGTACATGATGCGGATGTAGAAGAGCAGAAAGACGAACGTGAGAACCTGGGCGCGCGGAAAGAGCACCAGGTACGCGCCCAGCACCCCGGCGATGGCGCCGCTCGCCCCGACCATCGGGATCGTGCTCCCGGGCTCGATCATCACTTGCGAGAGCGCCGCACCCAGACCACAAGCGAGGTAGAAGAACACGTAGTTGAGGTGCCCCAGTGTGTCCTCGATGTTGTCGCCGAAGATCCACAGGTAAAGCATGTTGCCGGCCAGGTGCGGGATGCCGCCGTGTACGAACATCGAGGTGAGCAGCGTCAGCGGTGCCGGGATCGGCGTCTGCGCCCAGGTCGAAGGCGACAGCAACAGGCTTGGTGTCAGCGCCAGCTTCTCGACGAAGCCCATGTAGGCGGTTCCGTCGCCCTCGTAGCTCAGGATCATCTGGTAGACGAACACGGCGATGTTGATGGCTACCAGCGCGTGGTTGACGAACGGCGTCGTGCGCGTCGGGTTTTCGTCCCGTAGCGGGATCACGGAATCGTCCTACCCGCTGCCGAGCTCTTCATCGTCGTACGGCCGCAAGCATCAGGCTGCCTCCCAGCGCTCCTCGATCAGTGCTACGACCGCGGATCGGACGGCATCGGCCAGAGCACGGGGCTCGGCGAAGTCGGCGGGATCAATGGGGTCGCCGATGCGCATCGTGATGACCCCCGGGTCGGCGTGCCAGGAGCCCCGAGGCAACAGCCGGCCGCTGTTGATGATCGCGACCGGCACCACCGGAACGCCGGCGGCGTGGGCCAGGTTGACGCCGCCGCGCTTGAACCGGGACACTGCGCCCTCGGTGCTCCGCGTGCCCTCCGGAAAGATCAACACCGATAGGCCCGAGGCGACGCGGCGCGCAGCATTGTCGAGGCTTTCGCGCGCCTTCTTCGGGTCCTCGCGCTCGACCGGGATATAGCCGACCCGCGACATGTACCAACCCATGAACGGGATACGAAACAACGATGCCTTCGCCAGCATGCGGAAAGGGAAGGGTAGCGAGGTGAGCACCATCGGGATGTCGAAGAGGCTGCGGTGGTTCGACATCACCACGTAGGAGCCTTCCGGATCGAGCTTCTCCTTACCCTCGACCCGTATCTCGACGTTGCAGATCCGGAAGATCGAGGCGCCCCAGTTGCTGGCGCAAGCGTGTACCCACTTACCGCGCCGATCGATGAGCGAGATCAGTAGGGCTGAGCTTCCCCAGAACACCGTGGTCAGGGCCGTCAGTACACATTGGACCGGGTATCGGACGGCCGCAATCCCGTTGTAGTAGAGCTTTCTGTCGGGGTAGGTGCTATCCATCGGGCCAGTCTAGCAGCCCGTGACCAGCCTTCTGGGTGCGTATTCCGAGCCGGTTGTTTACATCGGCTCCTGTCAACGATGGTTCGGGGCGACACCCGGCAAGCACGGCCTTGCCTCCGCGCAACGGAACGCTGCGCTACAATCCCGCCATGTTGCCTCCTGAAGGCTATCGCCTCACGAGCATGAAGAGGTGGAGCCATGCTGTGTCGGGCCAGCAGGGGCGCCGCGGTACGCGCTGGGGCGCCGTGTAGCAGACTCCGGGTAAGGGGAGAGATCCCAGTGCCC
>JADFNY010000354.1 GCA_022563115.1 Acidobacteriota bacterium
TAGACGAGGGCCTGCTGGGTCTGGGCGGCAACGCGGACGAAAGCCCCCTGCGGGATGGCTTCGTCGAGGGCCGGTGCGCCCGAGTTGGCCGCCGGTCGGGCCTGCGGGCCGGTGACGGCGACCGCCGAGCCCAACTGGGTGATCAGGGCGCCGGCGATCAGGCCCAAGGCCACGAGGCTCGCTGACGCGAAGAACCGTTGCCCCTTCTTGCTCACGGTGTTTCCTCCTTCAACGTAAATCGATTGCTACACGGTCGGGGAGACTCGAAGCGACCCGCTACTTGGGACTCTCTCCAAGAGAATTTAGACGAATCGGGGGCCTCAAGGCAAAAAAAATGCCCGGGCGATCTTCGCGACGGCCTCCCAACGGTTTCCTGACTCTCTCCGACGTGCCGGTCTTCTCAGGGCTTCGCTTCGCCTTTCGGCTCAACCAGTTTCCCGAGATCCTTGCTCGCCCTCAGCGATCATCAAGCTCTCGCGATTGGCCGGGAACATCACCCGGACACAGCTAACATAACGGGTTCCGAAAAACTGTCAACAACTTTTTTCATGGACCGCGAAAAACCGTGAATCAGCGCTCGTCGAGGGGCCGGTAGCGCCGCTGACCGGGGCCGATGTACTCGGAGCGCGGCCGGATGAGCTGGTTGTCGGCGTACTGTTCTATGACGTGCGCCGTCCAGCCGGCGATGCGGCTGAGCGCGAACAGGTTGGGGAACAGGTCGGCCGGCAGCCCCAGATAGGTGTACAGGCTGGCGGAATAGAAGTCGACGTTGATCGCCAGCCCCTTGCGCTCCTGCATTACGTCGATCAGGCGCGCCGAGGTCTCCAGCATCGTCGGGTCGCCCTCTTCTTTCAGATTTTCGGCGTGCGCCCTCAGGTGCCGTGCACGGGGGTCCTCGACGCGATAGACGCGGTGGCCGAAGCCCATGATGCGCTTCTTGGCCGCCAACGCCGCGTCGACGTAGTCAACGACGCGATCCGGGGTACCGATCTCGTCCAGCATCTCCTTCACCCGTTGGTTGGCGCCGCCGTGAAGCGGCCCCTTCAGCGTGCCGATCGCAGAGGTGATGGCGGAGTGCATGTCCGAGAGCGTGCCCGCGGTGACACGGGCGGAGAACGTTGATGCGTTGAACCCGTGATCGGCGTGCAGCACGAGCGCGACGTCGAAGGCGCGGGACGCGGCAGCGCTCGCCCGTTCACCGCGCACCATGTACAAGAAGTTGGCGGCATGATCGAGGGCCGGGTCGGGCGCGACCGACTCCAGCCCCCGCCGGCAGCGCTCGATCGCCGCGGTCAGCGTGGCGATCTGTGCGGTCAGACGGGCCGCCTTGGCCCTATTTGCCCCCGGCGACATGTCCTCGCCGAGTGGATCGGCCGCACCGAGCGCCGACACCGCCGTTCGCAGCGTTGCCATCGGCGGCGCGTCGGGCGGGGCGGCGGCAATCAGGTCGAGCACCGATGCCGGGACGGCGCGCTGCCCCGCCAACATCGTGGTGAAATCGGCGAGATCCGCCCGGGTTGGCAGTTCGCCCTCCCACAGCAGGTACGTGGTCTCCTCGAAGGTCGAATGCTCGGCGAGGTCGTGGATGTCGTAGCCGCGGTAGGCGAGCAGGCCCTGCTCGCCGTCGATGATGCAGATACCCGAGCGGCCGGCGACGACGCCCTTGAGGCCCGCAGATATAGCCGTGGATTGAGTCATACGCCGTTCGTCATTGAATCAATGATGGAACAATTCTAGCAGGCCGTGGTGAGAGCGTGAGGGGTCTGGCAAGTGGGACTTACGTGCGAGGGCAAGGGGTGATGACAAGGAGGGCCTTTGCCACCGCCTGCTAGCATGAGGCCCATGAGAATGGCCCTCAGGCTCCTGGCCCCGGCGTTGGTCTTGTCACTGTTCACGACCGCCGCGGCGGCCGGCCAGGGCGGCCTGCAGGGCGACGAGGTGGTACAGGCTTTGTACGACCTGGTCCACCGGGATCCATTCGTGCAGAGGCCGGCTGCGAGGTTCTTGGGCGACCGCGGCGACCCGGATGCGGTGCCGTTCATGGTCGCGACGATCCGCTACGACCCGTTCCGCAACGAGACACTCATCGAGGTCCTCGAGAAGCTCACCGGACAGGACTTCGGCTGGCGTTACGAGCCGTGGGCCGAGTGGACCGTGCGCCAGGGAATCGAGCCGCACCCCGTCTTCCGCCAATGGAAGGCTGATTTTCTCGCTCGCCTGAACCCGCGATTCGGCGTGTTTCTGGACCCCGAACGCCCGTCGACGATCGACTACGCCGAGATTCAGTGGGGCGGGGTCGCGCCCGAGGGAATTCCTTCGCTGGATGACCCCGCGGTGATCGCCTCGACCGAGGCCACCTACCTGACCGGCGACGAGCTCGTGTTCGGCGTCGCACTGGCACCGGACGGAGCCGGCGGCTCCGTCGACAGGGTGGTGGCGCGAGCGTATCCGTTACGCATCCTCGACTGGCACGAGATGACCAACGACACGGTCGCCGGGATCCCGGTGGCGCTGTCGTACTGCACGCTGTGCGGCTCGGCGATTCTCTTCGACCGGCGGTTGGGCGATCGTACGTTCACGTTCGCTACCAGCGGGCTTCTGTATCGCTCGAACAAGCTCATGTTCGACCGCCAGACAGAAACTCTGTGGTCGAACCTGACCGGTAAGCCGGTGCTTGGCTCGCTCGTCGACCAAGGGCTGGAGCTGACGTTGCTCCCGGTGATCGTCACCACGTGGGCGGACTGGAAGCGGCAGTACCCCGAGACTTCCGTCTTGAGCCTCGAGACGGGCCACCAGAGGGACTACAGCATCGGTGCGGCCTACGGTGAGTACTTCGCCAGCCCCGACCTGATGTTCCCGGTTGCGCGGCGCGACGACCGCCTGCCCGACAAAGCCTGGGTGTTCGGACTACGGGTCGAGGATGCGGCCGTGGCGTTCGACCTCGCGGCCCTGCAGCGGGCCGGCGTCCTCAACACCGAGGTTGGCGATCAACCGGCGGTGCTCGTGGTGGGTGCCGGCCGCGCCGTGCGTGCCTATGATCGCCGCGGCCTCGAGTTCGAGGGGAAGCTCGGCGCAGTGCGGGCCACCATCCTGGCGGCGAGCGACGGGTCGGAATGGCGGCTCAGCGACGTCGGATTGCACCGCGTCGGTGGCGGCGGGTTCCTGAAACGCCTTCCGGGCCACCTGGCGTATTGGTTCGGCTGGTGCGCCTTCTTTCCCGACACGGAGCTGTGGACCGGCCACTGAAATTGGCGGCTCGCTCGGTAGCGGCTACCACATATGGGGCGAGCGCGCGAGGAGGGCATCGATTCGCTGTCCACCGCACACCCGGCGAGCACGATTACGGCGAGCGTGCCTGCAGGGCGACGGTAAGATCTTGCAGCGTCTCGGTGAGCTCGGTGGCGTACTCCGTCGGTTCGTTCGACTGCTTGACCCCCGGTGACAGGGCGTCGAGCTGGGCGCGGGCACGCTGCTGTAGCTCCTTCAACGACGGTAGCGGTTTGACCACCTCTCCGTGGCGCATCACCGGGTGCAGCAAGGCTTCGACGAGCGCCGCGTCGGGGGCGTGACGGGGTGGCTGAGGGGTCTCGGTTTCGAGGCCGATGACGTCACCCGTGAAGCGGCCGCCCTCGTGGTAGCGCCAGACTTGCTTGCGGCCGGGTAGCGTCGCCTTCCCGGAGCTCAACTTGATCACCGGCACCTCCGCGCCGCCACCGTCACGGCAGGCCACCAGCTTGTAGGTGCTGTCGAGCGAAGGCGCGTCTCCGCTGGTTCCGAGCTCGGTCCCGACGCCGAACGCATCGAGTTGGGCGCCGGCGGCGAGGAGTCGTGCGATCTCGTATTCGTCCAGATCACCGCTGGCGAAGATTCGTGTATCGACGAGACCGGCGCCGTCGAGGATGCGTCGCACCTCCTGGCTCAAAGTCACCAGGTCGCCGCTGTCGAGCCGCACCGCAGCCAGCCGACGCCCTTGCGAAGCGAGTTGCTTGGCCACCTGAACCGCTTTGTGCGCCCCTTCGATGGTGTCGTAGGTGTCGATCAGAAGCGTCGGATCGCCCGGGTAGGAATCGGAGAAGGCCGCGAAAGCCTCTTCCTCGTCGGCGTGAAACA
>JADFNY010000355.1 GCA_022563115.1 Acidobacteriota bacterium
TTTCGTGCGGGGGTAATAATTACCCGGGCTCCGAAGTTGCCTGCGGTCGGAAGTCCCTAAGTTCGTCCCGTGGCCGTTGGGATCGACCCGTTGATCCCCCTACGGGTTTGCACGTAGGCTAGGTGACGCAAACCCCTGGTAGGGAGCCGTCACCTTGGTCGGCAAAATCCTCGGACATTACGAGATCCTTGAACCGCTCGGTAAGGGCGGGATGGGCGAAGTGTATCGGGCGCGGGATACGAAGCTCGACCACGATATCGCCATCAAGGTTCTGCCCGAGGAACTTCGCCACAGATCCCGAGCGACTCGCTCGCTTCGAGACTCCCGGAGAAGAAGTCGATGATCGCCAAGCGCACCGCCGGCCCCCGCTGCCCCGCGTCCTTCCTCGGGGCGTTCGCCCTGTCCGCACTCGTCGTCGGTTGCTCCGGAAGCGATCCGGAAGCCGCCGTCGTTCGCCTGATCGACTTGTTCCCGGAGGCGCGGGTCGAGGGCACGGTGGCCCTCGATACGACCTCCGAGCCGATCGAATGGAGCTGGGACGGCGACGCCACTGTGGAGGTCGTCGAGGACGCCGGTGAGACGCTGGGCTGGAACGCGATCGACGGTATCGACGGTCTCGCCGTCACCGACGGCGTCTTGAGCGGCACGACGACGAACGACACCTCGATTCTGGCGGTCCAACTCCCAGAAGGTCTGTTCCCCCAAGACCTGCTGCACGCCATTGAGATCCGCATGGCGGTCTCGGCCGGCACGCAGCTCGGCGTAGCATTGACATCGGAACAGGAGCCCAACTGGGAGGACGTCATCGAGGCCGCCGGCAGGTCAAGGTTCAGGCCGCTCTTTACCGACCTTGCCCCTGGTGACTCCGCCGAGAGCTACACGTTGACTACTTCCAACGCGAGCTTCGCGCCGACGTTTTCTTTGGGCGGCACCACCTATCTGATGCTCTACCCGACCGACGCCGCGGGCGCTTCGTTCTCGCTCGAGTCGGTGCGGGTCGTGTCTCGCAAGGCTCACCTCGAGACCATCGACTCCGGCCCGGGCTGGCAGGGCCTCGGCGAGATCTACCGCGAGACGATCGTGGCGCGGTCGCCGGAGCGCATCTCGTTCGACACCAGACTGCCGTCGCGCCCGTGGCTCGACCTCGACATCGGAACGATCGAGGACGGGCCGGTGACGTTCCGCGTCTGGCACGAGGACGGGGCCGGCGATCCTCTGCTGGAACGCACGCTGACCCGTGCGGGGCGATGGGAGTCGGTGCGGCTCGACCTCGCCGAGCTCGGCGGCACAACGACGACGCTGACGCTCGAGCTGGAAGCCGATCGCCCCGGGACGATCGGCTACTGGGGAACGGTGACCATCCGGCAAGCCGGGTCGCGGCCGCCGGTGGTGGCCGCGTCGTCTGCGGGCCGTAGCGCCCTCGTTGCCGACACCACCGCGCCGCCCCAAGGGGTCATCATCGTGCTCGCTGATACGCTGCGCGCCGATCACCTGCAGCACTACGGCTACGGGAGGGAGACATCGCCGTTCCTCGCGCAGATGGCGGCCGAGGGGGCGCGCTTCACCGACACCATCGCCCAGGGCGCGTGGACCAAGGTTTCGGTGCCCTCGATCCTTACATCGCTGTACGCGAGCACCCATGGGCTCGTCGATACACCCGACCGGCTGCCGGCTTCGGTCACCACCCTGAGCGAGGTGTACCGCGAAGCCGGTTACGCGACGTTCCACACCTCGTCGGTGCCCTTCACCGGCAAGCTCACCAACCTCCAGCAGGGGGTCGACGTGTTGCACGAGTCGATGTCGCTGTCCGACGTTGAGCGCGAGAGCAAGTCGGCCCGGATTTTCACCGATCGCCTGCTGCCGTGGCTCGAGCGGCACCGCGACGTGCCCTTTTTTGTGTTCCTCCACGTCTTCGACCCTCACAGTCCGTTCCAGCCGTATGCGCCCTACGAAACGATGTGGGCGGCGCCCCAGGATCGTGGGCGCCACATGGAGCTCACCGAGGCGGTGAAGGAGCACATGGACGAACCTGATCGGGCGCTGTTTTTCCCGCCGCGTAGAAGCGAGCTAGAGGCCGCCGGCGTCGATCCCGACGAGTACACCAAGACACAGCGCGACTGGTATGACGGTTCGATCCGGGCGATGGATGCCGAAATCGAGCGGCTCGTCGAGCGGCTCCGCGAGCTCGATCTCGACGAGCGCACGCTCATCGCCTTCGTCGCCGACCATGGTGAGGAGTTTCTCGAGCACGGCCGCGCCTTTCACGGCCACAGCACCTACGGCGAGATGATCAACGTTCCGCTGGCGTTATGGTGGCCGGGCGTGATTCCCACCGCCGAGGTCGCCGCGACCGTCCAGACGATCGATCTGTACCCGACGCTGTTGGAGCTGAGTCGGCTGCCGATACCCGAGCAGGTGCAGGGGCAGAGCCTGTTGCCCCTGCTGGCGGCACAAGAACCCGAAATGCTCGGCTGGCAGGCGCGGGCGGCTTTTTCGGAGCGCGCCATAGAGCTCAGCATCACGGATCCCGAGCCCGACGATCGCAACAGCTACGCGATTATCGACGGGGGATGGAAGCTGATTCACAACGTGACGCGTGAGGAGAGCTGGCCCGAGTACGAGCTCTTCGACCATGTCGACGATCCGCTCAATCTGCACAACGTCGCCGGCGACAACCCGGAGGTCGTGCAACGGCTGGCGCAGAAGCTCGACGAATGGCTTGAGATGGCGCTGGCCGCCAAGATTGACCCCGAAGAGAGCCTGGGGCGCTTGAGCCCCGAAGAGCGCGCCAGGCTACGAGCCCTCGGCTACATCCGTTAAGGTCCCCGCTAGTCGAGAGCTTGCGGTGCGGAGCAAGAATCGGACAAGGTGGAGTTGTTCTCGCGGGGGGAAGGCTCAAGGATCTTGGTGGTCAATCCCATGCTCCCGTTGCTTCTTTCCCCGACCAACGGATAGATTCCAGCCGCAACATACACCGCAAGAACGGCAGGAATCCGTGATCGGAACCTCCCTCGGTCATTACGAGATCCTCGAACCGCTCGGTGCTGGCGGTATGGGCGAGGTGTATCGGGCGCGCCACTAGGGACCCATCGCGAATGAAACGGAGGGTTCAGCGATGAAGATGGTGATCGTTCTTTTTGCCCTGATGCTGGCTGCCAATCTGACTGCAGCACAGCAGGTGCGCGACACGAGTTTCCGTTTTGAGAACACAGACCCCGCCTTTCCAGCGGCTGCCGGCCCGCTGGTGTGCATCGATGAAGCTCACAACAACTTCCACACTGCTGATGGTCGCTACCTGGCCTTTGCCGAGCTGTTGCGCGAAGATGGCTATCGGGTCGAAGGTTTCGGTGGAGAGTTTGACCAGACGGGGCTGCTCGACTGCAGCATTCTGGTGAGTGCCAACCCCGGAGAAGTCGGGATGGACGATGCCTATCCGCATCCCTCTGCTTTCACCCGGGACGACATCAGCGAGTTGGTCAAATGGGTTCGTAGCGGGGGATCTCTGCTGCTGATTGTCGACCATGATCCCGTCCCAGGAGCTGCCGCCGATCTGGGAGTCGTGCTGGGCATCCACATGCTGGACGGCGAGGCCGAGGGGCCGCCGCGAAGGCTCGACGGTCCCGATATTTTTCAACTTGAGAACGGAACACTCATTCGCCACTCAATCCTGGAGGGGAGAGCAGAAAGCGAGCGCGTGACTCACGTTGCGACGTTCGGAGGCGCTGCTTTTCACACCTCAGTTGACTTTCAACCCCTGATGGTCTTTGGACCAGGCAGTACAGCCGAAATCAGTCTGGACTCCAACCTGCCAGACTTCGAGCAGAGCGAAAATCCCCGTTTTGAGATTGCCGGTTGGCTTCATGGTGCCACCCGCAGATTGGGTCAGGGTCGACTGGTCATTCTGGGGGAAGCTGCCATGTGCACGGCTCAGCAATCGGGAACCGATCAGCGCCCAATGGGTATGAATCACCCAGAGGCTGCCCAAAACCCACAGTTCTGCCTGAATGTGGTCCACTGGCTGAGCGGACTGCTCGACGACTGATCCTTGAACCGCTCGGTAGGGGCGGCATGGGAGAGGGCCCCCCGCATCAACGTCATCCTCAACTG
>JADFNY010000036.1 GCA_022563115.1 Acidobacteriota bacterium
CAGCACCAGCGTGGCGTTGCCATCCTCGGCGTCGACGCGCTCGATCTCGTCGGCGCCGACGTCGCCGCTGCGAAGCAAGACCGTATCGTCCCCCTCTCCAGCCCGCACGGCGTCGACGCCGAGACCACCGAGCAGACGGTCGTTGCCGGGACCGCCGTTGAGCGAATCGTTGCCGCTGCCGCCATACAGCCGGTCGTCGCCTTCACCTCCCAAGACGCTGTCTTCACCCGCACCGCCGATAACCAGGTCGTCGCCGGCGCCGCCGCGCAGCAGGTCGTCGCCCGGGCCCCCGTCGAGCACGTCGTTGCCTGACGATCCTTCCCCCAGGTCGTCGCCGTCGCCGCCGATCAGGCGGTCGTCCCCGGCGCCGCCGTCGAGACGGTCCTGACCATCGCCGCCATCCAGGTGGTCATTGCCGATACCTCCCGACAGGGTGTCGGCGTCGTCGCGGCCGTAGAGAAAATCGTCGCCGTCGCCGCCGTTGAGCGTATCGTTGCCGTCACCGCCGATCAGCGTGTCGCTGCCGGAGCCGCCGCGCAAAATGTCGTCGCCGTCGCCACCGTCCAGATCATCGTTCCCCGGGCCACCCGCCAGCACATCCTCGCCGTCGCCACCATCGAGGATGTCGTCGCCCTCGTCGCCGGTGAGGATGTCGCTGCCCTCGTTACCGTCGAGAACATCGACATCGTCTCCGCCGCGCAGGATGTCATCGCCCGGGCCGCCGTCGAGGGTGTCACGACCCGCTCCGCCGTCCAGGTAGTCGGCCCCCTCGAGGCCGAACAACCAGTCGGGACCACCGAGTCCCACCAGCGTGTCGTTGCCTTCGCCTCCCTCGAGGACGTTCTCCTCCTCTCCGCCGCGCAGGAGCCGCTCGGGAGGGCCGGGCGGCGCCTCCTCGGTCTGTGTGGCGCTCGACTGCTGGGGCCGCGCCGCCGACCCCGAAAATCCCGAGGTCATCCCGGCCGTCAGCAGGCTGAACAGCACAATGAGACCAACCGACAGATACACGTTTCTGATTGGAGTCCGCTGTCTGTTTCTCATCGACACCCCCATGTGGAGGCCTCGGGGCGCGAAACTCATGCCCGTCAGCCCACGATTCCCTTGAAGCGCTGCGGGTCCGTTGAAAAGTCCGGAAAGACGGGGTCGAGATTCGTGGCTCCGAGATGGCCGCTCAGCACCTCGGCGAACACGTCGCGGAAGTCGGTCGTCAGCACCAGGTCTCGATCCTCGTTGAGTTGTTCTCGCTCCAGGCCCGGCCACTCGCCGTAGACCTTGCCGCCGTTAACGGCACCGCCCATCACGAACATGATGTTGGCATGCCCGTGGTCGGTTCCACGGTTGCCGTTCTCGCGGGCCGTGCGGCCGAACTCCGACATGGTCAAGACGACGACGTCCTCCATCCGATCGCCGAGATCCTGATAGAACGCGGCGAGCGCGAGGCCGAAGGGCACCAGGCTCTGCATCATTAGCCCATCTATCGAGCCTTCGTCCGTATGGTGGTCCCAATTGCCGATGTCGACAAACGCGACCTCGATGCCGACATCGGCCTTGATCAGCTGAGCCACCTGCATCAGAGCCCTGGCGAAAGGACCCGGATTGTTGGGATTCTGTGCGTATTGAATCCCCTCGGCCGGGCTGTATTGCTCGGGATTAGCTTGCTTCAAGAGCTCGATGGCATCGAACATGTCCCTCGACGCCCCGGTCAGGAGCGAGTTGGAATCCTCGCTATACAGCGTTTTGAGGATCGAGCCAGCGCCGCTCATACGGAACTGATTGATATTGCCGAGCGCCACGGCGGGATGGGGACCCCTCAGCGCCTTCGGCAGCGCCCGCCCCATCGCCGTTCCCCGAAAGGCGGTGGCGTCGTCATCCGGGCTGTAGTGCAGATGTCGGTTGAGCCAGCCGGTTCCGACCGTCTTGTCGCCGGGAGCCGCCGACTCCATGAAGTCCTGAGCCTGGAAATGCGACCGGTTCCCCGTGTCGGGCGATCCTACGGCGTGGATGATGCCCAAATCTCCCTGCTCGTAGATCGGCAGCAACGGTTCTAGCCCCGGATGGAGGCCGAAGAAACCGTCGAGATCGAGCGCTGCGCCCTCGCCGCTGCCGGGAGGCTTGATGCCGATCGAGGGGCGGTACCGGTAATAGCTCTCCTCACCGAAGGGGACGACGATGTTGAGACCATCGGCGCCACCGCGCTGAAAGATACAGACCAGCGTCTTCTTCCCCGCTTGCGGTGAGAGCGCCGCAACAGCCCGTCGTAGAAACCCCGGAACCATGGACAAGCCAACCACAGAGAGCGCACCGTCTTTCAGAAACACGCGTCGTCCGATCATCGCAAATCTCCTTTTCTATCCATTGCCGGAACGGGATCGTTGCCCGTCCTCATCTTTTTTGAAAATTCGGTGAACCGAGCATCGTCGCTATGGCGAGCGCTCGGGGGTCAAACTCTTCTTCTTCGACCGCCGCCGGACCTCCTGCCGCCATCATGCCGGGCTGCGCGCCCATCTCCTGCTGCTCTTGCTCTTGGGCGCGCGACGCGACGATCGCGGCATGGAACTGGCTGAGCTGCTCGGGCGTCGGCACCGGCATTCCTAGCTTCGTGAGCAGTTTCTCGGCCGCCTCCAGGTCAACGTCGACTCCTGGCAGCTCGTTGTTGGCCAGGGCGTTGGCGAACAGCAGGCGCGTCAACAGCGCGTTGGTATTGACCCAGGCGGCCGCCACGTCGGGATTGCCGTCGGGAGTTTGATGGTTGTAGAGGTTCTCGCCCATCCTTCGGATCAGCGGAGGATTTTGTTGATTTCCGAAGACCAATCCGGGAACGCTGGGATCTACTTGGGCGTTCGTTGCCCGCAGCGCGCTGGCCACCAGCTCGAGCGGCTTCTTGATTTTGACCTGGTAATAGTCGGTCGAGCGAAACTCGGGAGAAGCGAAGATCGTCCGCAAGACCTCACGGATGTCTCCCCCCGTTTGCTCGAAGGTGCGGGCCGCCGCCGCCACCACCGCTTCCGGCGGATCGTCGGCGATGAAACGACGGGCCAACTTGGTCGAGATGAAGCGCGCCGCCGACGGATGACGGGCGAGCATCCGGATCACTTGCTCGCCGTCGTCGACGCCACCCGACTCGAAGGTCTGTCCCAACACTACTTTCTCGCCATCCACGTGCATGAGCACGTCGAACATGAACACGCCGTCGTCGTCGCGACCGTTGATGATGCCGGAACTATCGATGGTCCAGCCGGTCAGTGCCTTGGCGACCTCGATGACGTCTTGCTGGGTGTAGCCGCCATCGACGCCGATGGTGTGTAGCTCCATGAGCTCGCGGGCGAAGTTCTCGTTCAGACCGGTGACGCTTTTCAGGAACGCCTTTCGTTCGAGGAGAACCAGATACTCGCTGTGATCGAGCGTCTCCTCGAGCGCCGTCAGTCTTGCCTCGATGACCTCGCTCGGTGCCGAGCTGCGCCAGTTGTCCAGGTAGCTGAGCATGCCTGGGTGTTTGGCGACCGCCATGACCAGGTCCTCGAACTTGCCCATGGTCTGGGGCCGGATGACGCTCTGCTCGAAGTGTGCCGCGAACGGGTGATCGCCGAAGTTGATGTTGAAGTGATTCATCCAGAAGTCGGTCATCAACTCCTGCAACTGCCGTTCGCTGTACACCGCCCGCAGCAGCCGCGCGAGGATGATCTCGTAATCAGCCGGTCGGCCGTCCATGAGAGCCCGTCGGGCCGCCTGGGAGGTCGGTATGAGCGCGTTGGGGCCCGGTCCGGATGCCGCGTCCGCACGGGAATCCACGAACCGCCGCTTCTCGAAGACCGTCGCCCGACGCCGGACGCCTTGTGGCGCGACCGGGCCGTAGGCCTCGATCAGATCCTTGAGCCCCATCTCCAGGGAGGTGTAGCCGGCCAGGCGCTCGTCGACGACCGGATCGGCGATGCTCGCCGGGTGTAGTTGTTGCTCGATCCAGGCGTCGACACCCATCGCCTCGACCTTTTCGATATCGCCGGGTCGGGGGCCGAAACCGAGGCGGTTGAGGGCGTGAATGATCATCCGCTCCGGGCTCAGCTCCTCGCGACTCACGGCGGCGAACGAGACCGAATACTGGGACGCCATCACAGCGGCGCAAACGGCCACGACCGTCAGCGCGCGTAGCACACGGGTACCCCATACACGATTCATCTCGATCACCTCGGGGGTTGCAGATTGTTGAGTTCAATGGCCACTTCGAATGTCCCTGCTGTCGCATCCTTCCATCTGGAAGGATTCGGATCCGGAGAATGCCCTTCCGGCCCGCGTCCTGCCGCTGAGCGTGGCCGAAGTGTCACCGCAACGTATGTTGGCTTGCCCCGCCCGGAACAGGAACATCAGGTCGGTATCGCCGTCCTGGTCGATGTCTTCGGTGATCGTGCGGACCGGGGCGGCTTCGTCACCGTTGGCGCCGAAACGCACGCTGGCAGGATCGATGGTAACGGCATCGAAATTTTCGTCGGACAGGACGGCCACCGGGATCATCCCCTCGCCCCGAGGATCCATCACCGTCGGCTCGTCACCGGGCTTGATGTCGACGGTGACCGTGATCGTGTCCACGTCTTGTCGCGCCAGCGCCGTGGCGCTCGACAGAGCGCTCACGAGACCCACCACCAGCAGCAGCAACACGCCCTTACGAAGCTTGAAGGGTCGGCGTGCAGCACTCGATCTACTGTGACCCGTTGGTCTTTTCATCTGCACCTCCATCGACTCCGACTCCGTCGGAAGCCTGATAGTTGCCTCGGATGAGGTCGCGCTGGAGAATCGCTCCTTCGAGGGTGGCGCTCGAGGTGATCTGGTCACGGTATCGAACCGCGAACAGCTTCAGCTGCGGAAGCTGATTCTGCAGTGAGCTGACCCAGATCGCTTCGAGGTACATCAAATCGCCACGCACCGGCAGAAGCAGGGTGTTGCCACGCATCACTTCGGACGCGTGGCGGATCCACATCGTCACCTGTTGGTGAACCGGACGATCGTTGTCGATATAGGCGTCGACTTGTTCAGGCCCGGGCACGAAGGTGCCCTGCGGAATCTGCAAGCTGATCAGTCGCCCATAGCTGCCCGGGTCCTGAAGCGCGATGATCAGCGCCCTCAGATTGCGCCCAGCCTCGGGCGTGAACGGCATCAACAGCGCGTACTGCAGCTCGCCGGGCTCGCCGATGTTCACCCCCTCCGGAAGGTCGACGGGGTCGAGCAGCAGGTTGTAGCCTTCGTACGAGAAGGTCATTTGGTCGCTAGTCCCGAAGCCGCTGAGCCCGCGTCCGAGAGAGCCGATCGTCTCGTCGGCGTCGTCCCACAAGTCCTCCACGTTGTAGAACTGGATGGGGTGAGTTTGATGGTAGCGCTTGTAAATGTCGTCGAATTGGATGTGGAACCATTGCAGTGGATAGGTGAATTGCTCCTCGACGCTCTCCGGCACGTCCTCCATCGGCCGGAACAGATCCGGATAGATCCGAGCCCAGCTATCGACCACCGGCGCGTTGGCGATCTTGTAAAAGTTCACCTCGCCGCTGAAGGCGTTGACGGTGACCTTGACGGAATCCTCGGCGTAGTTGATCAACCGCTCCGGGAAATCCTCGACCGCACGCTCGTCGGCCTTGTCCCCCAACACCTCGCGATAGGAGTAGGGATACTCGCTGCTGGTGGTCAGCCCATTGATCATCCACAACACCTGCTTGTCGCTGATGAACGCGTACGGATTGGAGTCGAGGAACAGAAACGGGGCGATGCTCGAGGCTCTCCGCATGGGTGTTCGTCGTATGTGAACGCGGGTTTTGTCGGGCTCGATGTAGCGTGAGAACAGAAACGCGGTCACATCCTTGGTGTGAAGGGCGAAGACGAGGCGCTTGAAGAACGAATCCAGCCCGATCCCGTCCTGCAGACCCTCCGGGTACACGAATTCGGCCCGCGACTGGTCGGTGGCGTAGTCGAATTCCTTCAGGCCCCTGACGTTGGTCAGGACGTAGTCGTCCTTGGCGCCTTCGCCAAAATAGACGCGGGGCTCGTGTTCGAAGACCGGGTCTTCGAGCCGCGGCGGCACCCCCGAGGCGACGTATTCGGGCGAGCCCATCTCGTCGATGACGTTGGCGGGGCTCATGACGAGGCCCATCCCGTGGGTCAGCAACAGCGCCGCGGAGCCCCAGTACTTCAGCCACTCCTGGTGGCCGATCATGGCGACCGAGGGCAGCTCCCGCACGGCGCTGACGAACATACGCTTGCGTCCATCGACCGAGTACCGCACACCATCCACCGACAGAAAATCGTAGTAAGGACGCAGCTGCTGCTGTTGCTCGTAGGTTTGCAGCATCGGGCCGAAGACCATCGTCGATTCCGCGACCTTGATGCGCTCGTAGTGCTGCACGTCGGGCGGCTCCTCGAGATAGCTCACCCAGCTCGGCAGGAAGGGCGCGTTGCGTACCGTTTCGCTAGCGAGTAGCTGGCGCGTCGAAAGCGATTCTTCGGGGAGCCTCCACTCGTGCACGTCTACTTGGTCGAGGTCGTAGGCCCGCAACGTGGCGTCGATGTGCCTCTGGATGTACTCGAGCTGGACGTAGGGCTCGTTGGGGGTCACGAAAACACGATCTCTCACGGTCAGGGCGATGAAGAAACAGAGCTCGACGCCGATCAAGACGACGGCGGCGCCGACGGGAACTCGAATCGAGCGACGCCACTCGCCATCGAATTCGTCGCTCCTGTAGGTGCGACGAAGGAAGAGCACGGTGGCAACGGTGACGCCGAGGGCCACGAGGCTCGAGATGGACACGAAGTTGAGCGCCGAAAAGACGCCGACCACGTCTAGGTACTCGGCGCCTGCGCGCACGCCCGAGGGCTCGTTGTCCTTGAACAGCAGGCCGTATCGGGCCAGGAACGTCCAAAGTGCCACGGTAACCCCGTAGCACAGGACCAGCACCTGCAACGGCGGCGACGCGAACAACCTGACTTTGGCGCTCAACGGCAGTCTCGAATCGTCGATCACGCCACGCTCCCGTAGCTCGCTGTAGCGCGCCACGAGCACCGCAGCGACGCTCAGCAGCAGCACCATCTCGACGCCGGCGAGCAGCAAGCGCAACGCCGGAAGCGTGAAAACGTAGAAACCGACGTCGTTGCCGAAGACGGGGTCGGTGACGCCGAACGGCACACCGTATACGGCGAGCAGAAACTGCTCGTAGTTGCGGGCGAAAAGAACGCCCCCGATCAATCCAGCCCACACGCCGACGTGGAGCGCCGCTCGCTTCATCCCCGGGTGACAACCGTGCCGGACCACCGGGACGACGATCGCCGCCGCGACCGCACACCCGAAACCGACGACCAGCACCGCTTGGGCCCAAAAGTTCGTCCAGAATATCGTTTGGTATCCGAGGCTCTGGTTGAACCAGTACTGCACCAAGATGTCCGGCAGCGCCGCAAGGGCGGCTAGCGCGAAGAGAATCCAGGTCCAAAAACGGAAGGACCTCCACAGCACCGCCGGCGCCGGGATGCACGCCATCGGCATGTCGTCGGCACCCAGTGGTCGCTCGGTATTGTGCATCGGCCCCGTCATGGCGCATCGGCCCCGTCCGCCGTTCGTTCATCGGGCCAGGTGCCCTCGCGGACTGCCCCCGCGAGGCGTTGCGCCGACTGGTCGAAGAAGGCTCGCCATGTCTCGAGGATGCTCGGAGTCCGCGCCGCCCTCCAAGCGAACAAGAAGAACACCAGCGTCAAACCATTGATCAGCAACGAGTCGAGCAAGGTGACGGTCGTCGCCGTCAGGTAGCCCTGGTCGAAAACGCGGAACATCAACACCGACGCCAGCTCGTAGATCCCCAAGCTGGCCAGCGTGTAGGGAACCACCCTTGCCAGGTTGGCGACCGCGATCACGATCGCGAAGCGCACCAGCGTGATGTCTTTCATCAGGACGTAGCCTTCGAGGCTCGAGGAAAACGCCTGTTTCATGAGCCAGTAGCCGAGGATCTCGACGCCGAGCAGCAGGATCGACATCAACGAGATCGCCGCCAGGAAGCCTGGAGCTTTCGCCAACTCCTTGCTTACCCGAACCAGTGCCGGTCCGTTCACCGCGGACCAAAGACGCGGCAGAAAGCCGGCCCCCTCGACGGCCTCGCCCGATCGCCCGAGCGGAGCGGTCAGAGAGACCACCGACACGACAATCACCGAGGCCCAGAAAAACGGCTCGATCGCCCCCTCCCAGCCGAGAACCACGAATCCCGCCGCGAGAACGAAGACGATGCCCAGAACCTCGAAAAACCGGTTGTGAAAGACGACCGTTCGCGCCGAGCTCGGCGAGGCTCCGCCGTCTACCAGGCACTGGACGGTGCCGAGCTCACCCGGACCGAATGGAAAAAACAGGTTGAGACCGCGGCCGAAGAAGTGGCTCGAGATCTGATTCGGGGTCGCGGCGGAGACGCCCGCTTGGCCGGCAAGCAGCCTCTGTCGGATGCCTCTGAGCAACAACGCCGCCGACACGAAAAAGATCGCAAGCCAGAACGGCGCCCAGCCGAACTTCCGGTTGGAGACTCCGACCAGGTCGAGATCGACGTTGAGGAACCCATCGCCGACGTCAGCCACTTTGACGATGCTCAGATCGGCAAGCTCGTCGAGAATGCGGAAGTTGGCGGCCATCTCGAGGATTCCCTTCTTGAACGCGTCGCCGTCCCACGGCGAAGGGCCTTCGGCCTCCGGCATCAGGATGAGAAAGATGAACAGCATCAGCAGCACGCCGAAGCCGTATCCCCACGCGACGGAAAGCCCGAGTCGTTGCTTCACTGTCCCCCTACCTTCCCTGCCATGAACCAGGGCATCTGGTTGGCTCGCTGCTCTTCGGCCTCGGAGACGCCCAGCATCGCGATGGCTCCTTCGAGAGTCGTGGACATCGCCGTGCGGCCTCGATACACGACCGAGAAGAGCTTGATCTGCGGCAACGGGTTTTGCAGCGAGACGATCCAGAGCGGTTCGACGTACAGCACATCCCCGCCTACCGGCAGCAACAAGGTGTGCCCCCGCACCACCTCCGAGCCGTGTCGCACCCAGAGGGTGATCTGCTGGTTGACCTGGGCGTCGTTGTCGATGAACGTGTCGACCTGTTCGGGACCCGGGAGGAACTCGCCCTGGGGTATGCGGAAGTTGACCAACCGCCCGTAGTTGCCCGGATCCTGCAACACCAACACGAGCGAACGCAGGTTTCTCGCCCCCTCCGGCGTGAACGGCATCAGCATGGCGAACTGCAGGCCGTCGGCGGCGTCGATTCCCGACCCCGCCGGCAAGTCGGCCGGATCGACCAGCAGGTTGTACCCCTCGTACGAGAACGTTATCTCGTCGGTAGTACCGAACTCCGTCAGTCCGCGGCCGATCGATCCGAGCGTCTCATCGGCGTCGTCCCACAAGTCCTCGGAGTTGTAAAACTCGATCGGGTGCCGTTGATGGTACCGCTTGTAGATGTCGTCGAACTGGACGTGAAACCACTGCAACGGGTACATGAACTGCGCGCGGACGGCTTCAGGGATCTCGGCCTCGCCGTCGAAAAGGTCGGGATAGATTCGCTCCCAGGCGTTGACGATCGGCTGGTCGGCGATCTTGTAGAAACGCACCTCGCCCGTGAACGCGTCGAGCGTCACCTTCACAGAGTCCTCGGCGTAGTTGATGAAACGCTCGGGAAACTTCTCGACGGCGCGCTCGTCGGCCTTGTCGCCCAGCACTTCGCGGAACGAATAGGGATAGTTCGCGGTCGTGGTCAGGCCGTTGACCATCCACAACGTCGCGCCGTCGGCAACGAAAGCAAAGACATTGCTGTCCAGGAACAAGAACGGCGCGATCTTGGCGACCCGCCGCATCGGCGTCCGATACAGATGGATCCGGGTCGAGGCGTGATCGATGAACTCCGAGAACAGGATGTTGGTGTAGTCGTTGGTGTCGAGCGCCAGGAACAGGCGTTTGACGATCGAGTCGATGCGAATGCCGCTGTCGACATCGGCGGGGAAGACAGACTCCAACCGAAACTGGTCGGTGGCGCGGTCGAACTCCTTCAAGAACCGAACGTTGGTGAGGATGTAGTCGTCCTTGGCCCCTTCGCCGAAGTAAATGCGCGGCTCGGCGACAAGCTCCGGGTGTCGGGTCGTCGGCGGAATACCCCCGACGCTGTATACGGGCCCCCCTTCGGCGCTCAGCTCGTTCACCGGGCTCATGACCAGCCCGTAGCCGTGCGTGTACATGAGCGCCGCGCTACCCCAATGGCGCAGCCACTGGCGCGGGCCGGCGAATCCGCGCGACGGCAGCTCGCGCACGGCGCTGGCGTACATACGAAGCTCGCCGTCGACCCGGTAGCGCACGGGGTCGACGGAGATGAACCGGTAGTACGGACGCAGTTGCTGCTCCTGTTCGTAGAGCTGGAGAACGGGTCCGTAGATCAAGGTGGTGTCGGCGGCTGCCATGCGCTCGTAGTGCTGAACATCCGGCGGCTCCTCGAGGTAGCTGGCCCGCGGCGGCAGCACCGGAGCGTTGCGAACCGTCTTGCTGGCGAGCAGATCGGCGACGGAGAGAGCGGATCGGGGGGGGCGCCAATCGACCGTTTCGATGTCCTCGAGCCCGTATCCTCGCAGGGTCGCGGAGATATTTCGGCTGATGTAGGGCAGTTGTATCGAGGGCTCGTTGGGCGCCACCAAAAGGTGATCTTTGGCGAGCAGCCCGACAAAGAAGGCCAGATCGACGGCGAGCAGCGTCGCTCCGATCATCAACGGTCGACGCAATCCGAAACCGCTTCTCGACCCGGCGGCGCAGCGACGTTGGACCCGATAAAGGCTATAGGCAACGGTGACCATGAGCCCGGCCTCGACCAAAGTCGAGACGTTGATCAGGTTGAGCGTCGAGATCACCCCCTCGACGTCCAGGAACTCCGCCCCGGTTCTCACACCCGAGGCATCGTTATCCTTGAACAGCAGCTGGTAGCGACCGAGGAACGTTCGAGCTACCAGCGACAGCCCCAACAACAACAAGGCGAAGCTCAACCCGTCGGTCACCAGCTCGCCGAGCCCGAACCCGAGGCCGCGCTTGTTCTCCGGGGCCCCGTTGCGCTCCCGGAGCCGGTCGAATCGGGAAACGAGCGCGGCGACGGCGCCCGCAGCGCCGAGCGCCGTGAGGAGCAGCAGCGAGGTCCTGATGGCGGGCAGCGTGAAGACATAGAACCCGATGTCATGGCCGAACACAGGATCGGTCTCGCCGAAGCTGCCACCGTTGAAGGCCAGCAAGTATTCCTGGTAGGTGCGCGACCATAGCCAGCCGGCGAAGATCCCGGTCCATGCTCCGAGATAGACACCGGCGTTCCGTAGAGCCGCGCTGGCGGCGTATCGGCGCAGGGGTACCGCGATCATCAGCACGAAACACACGAGCGCCACGAAGAACAGCGTCGCTTGAGCGACGAAGTTGGTCCAGAAGATGCTTTCCTTGCCGAGACTACGGAGAAACCAGTAGTCGACGACCAGATCGGGCACCCCCCAAAGGAACAGCAACGCGTAACCGCTGTTGACGCACAACCGGAGGGACCGCCAGAGGAGCCCGGGAGCCGGGATGCAAGGAAGTATCTGTTCGTTCATCTACGGTTCACCAGAGCTGCAGAATCAGCAGGGAGGCCGCCAACGTCGGCACCGTAACCAGGATGCCGACCTTGACGAACTGTGAGAGCGAGATTTCTACCCGATGCCTGCGGCAAGCATCGAGCCACAACAAACCGGCGAGCGAGCCTATGGGCAGCAGTCGCGGTCCGAGGTCGCCGCCGACGAGAACGGCGAGGATCTCGCGCTGGCCCGCGCCGGGCGTGGATTCCAGAGCTAGCAGGTTGATGATCGCCATCGGGTGGTTGTTGAGGGCTGCAGAGCCGAGCGCCGCGGTCGTCCCGATGACCAAGAGGCTGGCATTCTGATAAACGGCGGCGAGCTGATCTACGAACCCGACGTTGCGCAGCCCGATGCCGAGCACGAACACGGCGAGCAGGAACGCCAGGATGGGCCACGCGACCCCGCGGACGAGAAGCTCACCGGCTTTGACTCCACCGAGGCGGCTAGCCAGGAGAACCGCGAGCACTGCTCCGGCCGCCGACACCATCCATATGGCATCCCCGTCGATCGACGCGACGATCGGATAGGAGCCAACCACCGCCAGCAACAGGACGAGCATCCATCGCTGCGTCGCGTCGAGACCGGTAGGCGACCGATCTCGCCGCGCTCCCGGCGATGAAACCTTCAGCTGCGAAGCGAACAGGACTCTGAGAATCACGAAGGCAATCAGCCAGCCGATGATCGCGATCGGCAGCATGCGCGCGGCGTACTCGTTGAAATTCAGGTTGGCGCGCGACGCGACGATCATGTTCATGGGGTTGGAAACCACGAACGGCGCGACCCCCACCGCGGTAAAGACGGCGAACGCGAACGGCATCCGCAGCCGCGGCTCGTCCGGGTAGCGATCGTCCACGAGGGCCAGCACGAGCGGGGTCAGCAGCAGCACCGCGGCGTCGTTGTTGAGCACAGACGAGGTCAAAACGGACAGGAAGAACACCGCCGAAAACAAGCTCGTCACCGAGGAGTCGGCCCGCGAGAAGATCATCTCGCCCACTCTGGATAGCACCCCGAGGCGATGAGCTGCCGCCGTCGTGATCATGATCGAGACGATCGTGATGAAGGGCCTCCACAGGGTTCCCGCCGCCGATGCGATGTCCGTGACATCGACGACCCCGCCGACGAGCAGCAGCAAGACACTGCCGGTCGCCGCCTGGGCGGGACCGATTTGCCAACCCCGGCCGAGGCGTGGTCGGGTGACCGACAAGCTGACCGTGAGCGCGAAGGCCGAGTAGGCGAGGATCTTCAGCATTGGCGACAAGCTTGCGGCATTCGGCCGCCCAGGATGCCACGGAACGGTCCTGATCGTGTCAGATTCTCAGGACAAACACACCGACGGCGCGCCAACCAGAGTGTGGAAAAACCCTGCTAGTCGCGGCGACTCGGCCGGCCGAGAAAATTCTCCATTACCCAGACGTCGGCACGGTTACCATCGCCCCGATACGACAGAATTCGGCTCCCGTCCGGGTGCAACGTGACACCGCGGAGCGGCCGCTCACTCGTGCCCAACAACTCTGGGGGACCGCCGCCGACCGGCACCCGCCAGAGCTCATCGGTCTGGCTCTCGGGGCTCGCCATGACGAAAACGACGTATCGACCATCGGGCGTCCAGAAGAGCGCCTCCCCACCGATCGTCTTCGCCTCGGGGTGCTCCTGCTTCCATTCCGGTGTGGCGCTCACGCCTTCGGGCACGATGCGGAAAATCTCGTGAGGAACACCGCCTGACGCGGGCAACAGGGCGATTCCCTCGTCGTAGGTGAAGACGAGCCGGCGGCTGTCGGGCGAAACCGCGATTTGGTGCACGTGCCCGGTATAGAGATGGTCCTCGATCTTCCTGGCCCGGTCGCGGGCGACGATGGTCTCGTCGTCCCGCCACAATCCCCAGGAGCTGACGTAGTAGAGCATTCTCCCGTCACGCGAAAGAGTGGGCATTCTGAATGCACCGCGCGAGCCTGGAGCCTCCTGGACGATGATCGTGACGGCGCCGCTGCGTACGTCGATCTCGTAGAAACCCCAACGGCCCCTCGTGTCTTGCCCTCGAACCAAGATCGAGTCCCCATCCGGATCCCAATCGGCGGGCTCGAAGCGACGAAGCTGCGGAAGGAGCTCGTGCTCGTCGCCGCTCTGAAGGGAGCGAATGACGAGCGCGCGACGCCCGGGAAGGCCGGGCGCGCCGCTGGCGCCCGACAGGTAGGCAAGGCGCTCACCATCGGGCGACCAGATGGCGGGACCGTCGCCTCCCTCGTAACGGAGCATGAGCTTTTGCGGAGGCCCGGCCAACTTGCCGTCGGCTCCGAGCTCGGTAACGTACACGTCGCTGCCGAGGAATTCCTGGCTGTAGAAGTAGGAGCCGTCGCGACTGAATCCCATGGGATGAAGGCCGTAGACGCTCTTCTTGACCAGCATCGGGTCGGTGTCGTGGTGCCCTTCGACGACGCCGACCTTCCACACGTCCACGGTCCCCGACCGGTTGCTGCCAAAAACAATCTCGTCGCCGTCCGGTGTCCAGAGCGGGCCGTAGTCATCAGCCGGGTGGCTCACCACCACCGTGTCGCTCGAGCCGTCAGCCGCCAATACGAAGAGGTCGCGCTCCGGCGCCCCCGGCCGTGGCGGGAAGTCATAAACGATCCAGCGCCCATCGGGTGACAGGCTCATGTTCATGGGCCGGCGCCAATCCATCGACTTCAGGGCACGCAAGCTACCGTCGGCCAAGTCAATGAACGCGATCTGGTGGCTTCCGTCGGCTCTCTCGACGAGGGTCAAGATCCGGTCGCCGTCGGGCGTCCACGCGTCCGGACGTGGATACACGACGTCTTCGCTCCGGTACACGACCCGCGGCTCGAGGTCGTCGAGGTTGGCGACCCGAAGCTCGTAACGGCCATTACGCCACCAGGCGTACGCCAAGCTTCGGCCGTCGGGTGACCAGACCGACTCGCCTGCGAACCGGTCGGTCGGCTCCCACGACGTGGTGTCGAGGTCGAAGGTCTCGCCCGTTGCCAGATCGCGAATGGACATGCTCGGAGGCTCTTGTTTCGAAAACGACAAGTAGCGACCGTCCGGAGAGGGGGCGCCGAGGATATCGTCTGCCCTCGCCCACACCTGGCGTACGACGATGCCCAAGGCAGAGCCGGCGCGGGTCAGCGGTTCGAGCGCTACCAATCGGGCCCGCGCTTCGGCAACCATGTCAGCCTGTTCGGCGTAGTCGATCAGAACCTGCTCGTAGGCCTCCCGTGCCTCGTATTCTTCCTTGTTCGGTGGCTGGCTCATCGAGTCAATCCCGGAAAACCGGGCAAGTCCTCTTGAGATCAAGGAACTCCACAGCCGAGTCCGCCAGTATCCGGCGCTTGGTTTCATC
>JADFNY010000356.1 GCA_022563115.1 Acidobacteriota bacterium
CTGCAGCCACAAAAATGATTCGTGGATTTTGTGGATGCACGGCTACTTTTGAAATAGACCGTCTCCCCAAGGGGCCATGGGCTCGTTGCCAATCGCCTGAGCGCTCATCCATTAGAAAGAGGCCTTCGGGGGTGCCCGCATAGATACGCCGTTGGGTAGCACTATGGTTGAGCCCGAGGCTCGTTACCTTGTCATGGCCCTGTGCGCCATCGAATACCCTCTTCCAGTGCCTGTGCCGCGCATCGGTCGACCGATACAACCCTTTTTCAGTTGCCGCCCAACTTCAAGAAAGACATCGAACGCCTCGGCGCGTTTCTCGAGACCCTGCCCGAGGACGTGCCCGCCGCCTTCGAGTTCCGCCACGCCACCTGGTTCGACGACGAGGTGTACGACGCCCTGCGCGCCCACGGCGCGGCGCTGGTGACCGCTGATACGAACGACAAAGACGGCGAGATCGTATCGACGGCGCCCTGGGGATATCTGCGCCTCCGAAAGGACAGCTACAGCGACAAGGAGATCACGGCGTGGGCCAAGCACGTCGCGCACGAGAAGTGGGACGACGCTTTCGTCTTCTTCAAGCACGAAGACGCCGGTGGCGGCCCGAGGATGGCGAAGAAATTCTTGCAGGTTGCGCCGAGCTCATAGACGGGGTGGACGTTCAAGCGCCTCCTCGGCCGTGACCTCTCGAGCTACGTCGAAAACTCCCGCCGGGCTAGACCGCCGCTCGCGGGTCCAGCGCCCGGGCCAGTGCCTCGTTGCCGATGAGCCCTCGTTCGAGCTCGGCAATCGGTATCGCCTCGTTGACCGTGTGCGCCAGCAGGTCGTTACCGGGGCCGAATCCGATACAGGTCATTCCTTCGAGCGAGAACAGGCCGCCGTCGGTGGCGAACTGCCAGACGTCGACGGGAACGTCGGTCGACAACGCCGTATCGAGCGCCCGCTTGGCAGCGGCCAGCGACGGGTGGTCGGCGCGCACGATGTAGGCCGGGTTGTCGGCCGGGTAGTCCATCGTCATGCCGGTGAAGCTGGCGCGCTCGACCGAGGTGATCGTCACTTCGAGACTCGGTGCCGGGTCGTCATCGGCGATCGAGGCGGCGCGGCGCGATTCGGCCAGGGCCTGATCGGCGATCTCCTGGAGGGCCTGGCGGGCGTCTTCGCCGCTCTCGCCGGCGACGTTGCGCCAGTCGCAGGTCAGCCAGACTTCGCCGGGAACTACGTTGGCGCTGATCTGGTCGGTGCGGATCAACGACGGCACGACCGTTGACGTGCCGAGGTCGGCGTCGGAACGCATCTGCAGGCCGTGCATCCCGATGATGAAACGGGCGATCGCATCGAGCGCGTTGACCCCTTCGTGCGGCACGCTGGCGTGCACGCTGCGCCCCTGCGAGTGAACGACGATCTCGGTCCGCCCCCGATGGCCGCGCCGTAGCTCACATCGACTCGGCTCGCCGATCACGATCAGCGGCGTGTCGATATACCCCGCCATGTACCGCGCCCCGAGGCCGCCCACCTCTTCCTGCACGGTTGCCGTCACCCAGATGTCTCCGGCGGGCCCAGCTCCGTTAATTCCGTCCTGCAGCAGGCGCGCCACACCGTACACTTGGCAGGCCAACGGCCCCTTGATGTCGACCGCGCCGCGGCCCCAGACCGTGTCGTCGTGGATCTCGGCACCGAACGGCGGGTGCGGCCAGGCGTCGTGCTCGCCGACATCGACGTGGTCGAGGTGGGTGTTGAACATCATCGGCGGCGCCTCGCCCTTGCCGGGCACCTTACCGAGCACGTTGCCGGCGTCATCCATGTGGACCTCGCTGTAGCCGAGCCCTTCCATCTCGGTGCGAACGAGCTCGGCGATATCGCCCTCACGGCCGGGCAAGCTCTCGGTACGGATCAAACGCTGGAGGAAATCGACGCAGGATTCGAGGTCGTCCATGGGGCTGCTCTTTCGACGGCGCGCCGGCCCGCCGGCCCGCGTGGGGCGAGGCACGGGCAAAAGCCGGTGCTCAGAGAGAATCGGGACCGTATCGCGAGACTCTACCCGATGCGACGCTTCCCTTGTTTCACCCCCGCTCCGACGGCTACATTGCCGCACGTGGCCGCGCACGACGAGCCCGGCCCCACGGCGTGGCGTTCCGCGCCCGCAACCCAAAGCAGGAGCGCCCAAGGACGGGAGTCGAACGATGATCGGCAAGTCGCTGGGCCCATACAAAATCCTCGAGCCGCTGGGAGCCGGCGGCATGGGCGAGGTTTTCCTCGGCGAGGACACCCGTCTCGGCCGCAAGGTCGCGATCAAGGTGCTGCCAGAGGAGTTTGCCTCGGATCCGACCCGCCTGGCGCGCTTCGAGCAAGAGGCACGAGCCGCCGCCGCGCTCAACCATCCCCATATCGCCGTCGTCCACGACGTCGGCGCCGAAAAGCTCGACGGCGATGGTTCAACGGTCCACTTCATGGTGCAGGAGCACCTGGAGGGCGAGACGTTACGGGAGCCGCTCAACAAGGGCGCGTTGCCGTTGAAGAGGGCGCTTGCCCTAGCCGCCGAAACGGCCGAGGCGCTCGCCGCTGCGCACGGCGCCGGCATCGTCCACCGCGACCTCAAGCCCGCCAACCTGTTCGTCACCCAAGAAGGGCACGCCAAAGTTCTGGACTTCGGCCTCGCCAAGCTGGTCGAACCCGAGCTCGCCGGTGGGGCCGGTGAATCCCGTCTGTCGGGCTCGCCGACGGTATTGGGCACGGTCGCCGGTCAGGTCATGGGCACGGCGGGCTACATGGCGCCGGAGCAGGTCGCCGGCGAGGAGATCGACCACCGCGTCGACATTTTCGCCTTCGGCTGCGTCCTTTACGAGATGGCCGGCGGCAAGCAGGCGTTCACGGCCGGAAGCGTCCTCGACACCCTGCACGCCATCGCCCACGACGACCCGCAGCCTTTGGCCGAGATCAACCCCGCCCTGCCGGCCGAGCTGCACCGTATCCTGAAGAAGTGTCTGGCCAAGGAGCCGTCCGATCGCTACCAGGGCGCCGGTGAGCTGGCCACGGACGTGCGGTCGCTGGCCGGCGAGGTCGAAGCCGGCACGGCTGCTCCGCTCGGCAGCGGCCTCGGAGACACGCATACCGCCAGTGGGCTGCGCCTCCCCGTTCCGATCGGCCTCAGTGCAGCGGCGATGGTCGCTGTCGCGCTCATTGCCGGCGTCGCGGGCTGGGTGTTCAGGCAACCGTCGGCCCCCGAGCCCGGCGTCGTGCAGCGCTACACCATCCCGATTCCCGACATCGGGTCTGGCCAACTAACAACGATCGGTACCTCGATCGCCATCACGCGCGATGGTCGCCACATTGCATACTCCGGGGATCTCGGGGACGGGGTCAATCTCCACCATCGACCGACAGGCACCCTTCAGTTGACGATGAACGTGGGCCTCGAATTGTCCCGCCGACCGGCCTTCTCACCCGACGGCCAGTGGCTGACATTCGAGCACCCAGAGGGCACCTGGCGGGTCCCCCTTGCTGGAGGCACTCCTTTGAACATCGGGGAGTTCTTCGGAGCTCGCGCCTTCGGACCCGATGATTCGCTGGTCTATTCCGATGGCAGGGCTCTCTACCAAACCACCCTGACAGGCGTCGACCCCGTGCTGGTCGCGGAGCCGGATCCGGACTCGGACGTCACGCGCTACCGCCGGCCGAACATCCTTCCGGGCGGTGGGATTCTCGTCGAAGTTCGTCGCGGGGCCGGTTTCGGCGTCGCTGGAATCGGAGTACTTGCGCCAGTTACGCGCGACCTCACGATCATCGCCGAGCAGGGGAGCGATCCCCAATATGCGCCGACCGGACACGTTGTCTACGCGCGGCTCAACACGCTCGAAGCGTTGCCGTTCGATCCGATCGCGCTGCAGCCGCTCGGGCCGTCGGTGCCGGTGGTCCAGGACGTCCGGGTCGAAGGCGGCGGCGCCGGGCAGTACGCGTTCTCCGACAATGGCGTGCTCGTCTATTGGCCCGACTCGCTGAGGGTCTCCGGAGGACAGCGCCGGTTGGCATGGGTCGATCGCCAGGGCAACGAAACCATCGTCGACGAACGCGAGGAAGACTTTCGAGC
>JADFNY010000037.1 GCA_022563115.1 Acidobacteriota bacterium
TCTTAGATTCAGAAATTCACCGGGCGGAGGAGAGCATTACTCCAGAGGCAGTCAATGCCTCATCTTTGACTTTGCTGCCGGTAAATACGTTGCTGGTTGCAATGTATGGACAGGGCCAGACGAGGGGGCGCACCGGTCTGTTGAAGATTGAGGCCACAGTAAATCAGGCATGCTTGGCGATACTGCCCAATCCGGCGCGCGCGTTGCCTGAGTACCTTCAATTATGGTTCGTCTCGCAGTACTCGCTGTTGCGGTATATCAGCGAAGCACGAAACTCGACCCAGCCCAATCTGAACGCCGAGATCATAAAGAGCCAGAAACTGGTGATGCCGCCGCTTGTTGAGCAGGAACTCATCATTAAGGTGGTTAGGAGCGACACTGAAACGGTGGCAACTGCCATTGAGCGTGCGAACCTCGAGGTCGAACTCCTCCACGAATACCGCACCCGCCTGATCGCCGACGTGGTCACCGGTAAGCTCGACGTGCGCGCAGTGTCAGCCAACCTGGCAGACGAGCTCAAGGACGTCGACGCACTCGACGAGACCGACAGCCCGCTGGTCGACGCCTCCGCCGAGACGGACAATCCCGATGTCCTCGTGAAGGAGATCGAAGGGAGCCATTGAGCGCCGACCTCCGACCATCCGGCGCTGATCTGGGGCCGCGCCCTCTAAGAGGGACAGCCCGAGTTGGTGGAAGAGTCGGCTAGGTGACCATGCCGATACCCGCCGAGCCCAGGATCTACCACATCGTTCACGAGGACCGGCTACGGTCCATTCTTGAGGCTGGTCAACTCTGGTGTGATGCGGAGACTGCCCGGCGCGCCCCACCGGGCACGACCATTGGCATGGCCCAGATCAAGCAGCGACGGCTGACACATGTGACGCTGACCAGCCATCCGGGACTCCATGTTGGCGACTGCGTGCCGTTCTATTTTTCTCCCCGATCGATCATGCTGTACCTGATCTACAAGGCGAATCATTCTGAGTTGGCGTATCGCGGCGGGCAGGAGCCGATCGTTCATCTGGAGGCAGACCTGCAACATGTAGTCGCCTGGGCGGGGCAGAACAACCAGCGTTGGGCCTTCACGCTCTCGAATGCCGGCTCGTACTACTTCGAAGATCGGTGCGACCTCGCACAACTCGGTGAGATCGACTGGGACGCGGTGCAAGCCAGCGACTGGCAGCGGTGCCAAGAACCAAAGCAGGTGGAGTTCCTGATCGAGGACCGGTTCCCGTGGGAGTTGGTATCGCGTATCGGCGTGCAGTCACGACGCGTCCACGGCCTGGTCAGCACGGCCATTCAAGCTGCTGCCCAGAGACCACCCGTAGAAATCATCCCCGATTGGTATTATTGATAGAGTCGGAGAACCCATGATTGCGTACAAGACAGGCGACATCCTTGGCGAAGACGCCGAAGCCTTGGTCAACACGGTCAACTGCGTCGGCGTCATGGGGCGCGGCATCGCGCTTCAGTTCAAGAAAGCCTTCCCGGAGAACTACAAATCCTACGCTGCGGCCTGCAAGCGGAACGAGGTGCAGCCAGGGCGAATGTTCGTCTCCGAGACCGGCCAGTTGACGAATCCGCGCTATGTCATCAACTTTCCGACCAAGCGCCACTGGCGGGGCAAAAGCCGGATGGAGGATATCGATGCCGGCCTTCTCGCTTTGGCCGAGGAGATTCGGTCGCGGGGCATCCGGTCGATCGCGATTCCACCGCTCGGCAGCGGGCTGGGCGGGTTGGACTGGCCCGAGGTGCGGTCACGTATCGAGGCAGCACTCGAGGAGTTCAGCGACCTGGACGTCGTTGTCTTCGAGCCCGGCGGCGGGCCGGCGGATGCGCGAGTCAACGGCTCGACCGATGTGCCCAAGATGACGGCGGGGCGAGCGGCGCTGGTCGGGTTGATGGACCGCTATCTCGGTGGTTTGCTGGATCCGTTCGTGACGCTTCTCGAAGTGCACAAGCTCATGTACTTCATGCAGGCCGCTGGCGAGCCGCTGCGACTGAACTTCACGAAGGGTCCGTACGGGCCCTACGGCGAGAACCTTCGGCACGTGTTGAATGCCATCGAAGGGCACCTGGTGTCGGGCTACGCCGATGGCGGCGATGCGCCCGACAAGCAACTGCAATTGGTGCCGGGCGCGCTCGAGGATGCGCGCGCCTTTCTCAAGAACGAGACCGGAACCGAAGTCCACTTCCAGAGAGTTTGCGACCTCGTCGAAGGATTCGAGTCACCGTTCGGCCTGGAGTTGCTGTCGACGGTTCACTGGGTTGCCAGCAGGGAGCCGGTCGAATCCACCGATGATGTCGTGGCGAGCACCTACGCCTGGAACGACCGGAAGAAGCGGTTCTCCCGGCGCCAGATCGAGCTCACGGTCGATGTGCTGTCCAGCAAGGGTTGGGTCGATCCCATAGGGCGTTAGCCTTTGCTAAACCGCGGTGGATTTCTGTCTTCTAGCAAAGGATTTAGCAAACGAATGCCATCGGAGGTACGGTTTCAGGCCCGAAGCGAGGTGCCAATTCCATGAGCACCGACACCTCCGAACGGGGCCTCGAACGCCTCATCTGCGTGGCACTCACCGGCCAACCCTGCGACCCGCCCAAGGCCGGCGAAGTTGCCGAACTGCAGGCGGACTACGGCGGTGTCGGATGGATCTGCGGCAACCCGAACGACTACGACCGCGAATACTGTGTGGACCTGGCGCAACTCGCGGTCTTCCTGCGCGACACCCAGCCGGAGGCGGCCGAATCGCTGGCGCTGGACGAAGACGGCCCGACCCGACGCAAGTTTCTGGCGCGGCTGGAGGGCGAGATCTCCAAGCGCGGCACGATCGACGTGCTGCGCCACGGCATCAAGCACGGGAACCACGACCTCAGCCTTTTCTACGGCACGCCGTCGGCGGATAACGAGAAGGCGAAGGCGCTCTTCGAGATGAACCGCTTTTCGGTCACGCGGCAACTGCGTTACAGCCGCGACGAGACCCAGTTGGCGCTGGACATGGGGCTCTTCATCAACGGCCTGCCGGTCTTTACCTTCGAGCTGAAAAACAGCCTCACCAAGCAGACGGTGGACGACGCGGTTTGGCAGTACAAGAAGGACCGCGACCCGAGGGAAGAGCTCTTCAAGTTGGGCCGCTGCGTGGCCCACTTCGCGGTGGACGAGAGTGAGGTTCGCTTCTGCACGCACCTGAAGGGCAAGGCGTCGTGGTTTCTGCCCTTCAATCGCGGTTGGAACGACGGCGCGGGCAACCCGCCCAACCCGGATGGCCTCAAGACCGACTACCTATGGCGCGAGGTGCTGACCCGCAAAAGCCTTACCAACATCCTCGAGAACTATGCCCAGATCGTCGTGTCGAAGGATGAGAAGACCGGGCGCAAGAAGAAAACTCAGATCTGGCCGCGCTACCAGCAGCTTGATGTGGTGCGCGAGCTGCTTGCCGCCGCCGGAGACCACGGCGCCGGAAAGCGCTACCTGATCCAGCACTCGGCGGGCAGCGGCAAGAGCTACTCCATCGCCTGGCTGGCCCACCAGCTGATCGGGCTTTTGAAGGACGACAAGCCGGTGTTCGACTCGATCATCGTCGTCACCGACCGGGTCCTTCTCGACCGTCAGATTCACGACACGATCAAGCAGTACGCCCAGGTGGGGGCGACCATCGGGCACGCAGAGCATTCCGGCGACCTGCGCAAGTTCATCGAGGACGGCAAGAAGATCATCATCTCGACGGTGCAGAAGTTCCCCTTCATCCTCGACGAGATCGGCAACGAACAGTGCGGCTGCAGCTTCGCCATCATCATCGATGAGGCCCACTCCAGCCAGGGCGGCAAGACCAGCGCGGCGATGTCCCGGGCGCTGGGCGAGGCAGGCAAAGAGGGCGAGGAGGAGACCTACGAGGACCAGATCAACCGGCTGATGGAGTCGCGCAAGATGCTGCCCAACGCCAGCTACTTCGCCTTCACCGCCACGCCCAAGAACAAGACGCTGGAGATCTTCGGCGAGCCGGTGCCGCAGACGGACGGCACCGTCAAGCATCGCCCCTTCCATAGCTACACCATGAAACAGGCGATCCAGGAGGGCTTCATCCTGGACGTGCTCAAGCACTACACGCCAGTGGAGAGCTACTACAAGCTCGCCAAGACGGTCGAGGCCGACCCGGAGTTCGACGTCAAGAAGGCCAAGAAGAAGCTGCGCCGCTTTGTGGAAGGCCACGAGCATGCCATCCGGCTCAAGGCCGAGATCATGGTGGACCACTTCCACGAGCAGGTGTTGGCGCAGAACAAGATCGGCGGAATGGCGCGAGCGATGGTCGTGACCAACGGCGTCGAGCGGGCGATTCAGTACTACCACGCCATTTCTGACTACCTGAAGGAACGCAAGAGCCGCTACCAGGCCATCGTGGCGTTCTCCGAGGAACACGAGTACGGCGGGGTCAAGGTGAGCGAGGCGTCGATCAACGGATTTCCTTCGGGCAAGATTGCCGAGAAGATCCAGGAGGACCCGTACCGCTTCCTGATCTGCGCCGACAAGTTCCAGACCGGCTACGACGAGCCGCTGCTCCACACGATGTACGTGGACAAGACGCTGTCGGACATCAAGGCGGTGCAAACGCTCTCGCGCCTCAACCGGGCCCACCCGAAGAAGCACGACGTCTTCGTGCTCGACTTCCTGAATGATGCTGATGTCATGCAGGAATCGTTCGCCGACTTCTACCGCACGACGATCCTGGCCGAGGAGACCGATCCCAACAAGCTGCACGACCTGCAGGCCGATCTCGATGCAGCCCAGGTCTACTCGCCCGAGCAGATCGACGACTTTGTGCGGCGTTACCTCGGTGGTGCGGAGCGCGACCAGCTCGACCCGATTCTCGACGTTTGCGTAGCGGTCTACATGAGCGACCTCGATGAGGATGAGCAGGTTGCTTTCAAGGGCAAGGCCAAGGCGTTCACACGGACCTACGGATTTCTGTCGTCGGTGCTTCCCTACTCGAACGCCGGCTGGGAGAAGCGCTCCATCTTCCTCAACTTCCTGATCTCGAAGCTTCCGTCACCCAAGGAGGAGGATCTTTCGAAGGGCATCCTCGATGCGATCGATATGGACAGTTACCGGGTCGAGAAGCTCGCGGTGCAGGCGATCCTGCTGCCGGACGAAGACGCTGAGATCGAACCCGCGCCGCCGAGGGGAGGTGGGTACCTCCCCGAACCCGAGATGGACCACCTCTCGAACATCATCAAGGCGTTCAACGAACACTTCGGCAACATCCCTTGGGAGGACGCCGACCGGGTGCACAAACTCATCACCGAGGTGATTCCCGCCCGGGTGGCGCAAGACAACGCCTACCGCAACGCGCAGAAGAACTCCGACAAGCAGAACGCTCGCATCGAGCACGACAAGGCCCTGGTGCGGGTGATGACGGCAGTGATGAAGGATGACACCGAGTTGTTCAAACAGTTCATGGACAACGAGGGTTTCAAGCGCTGGATGACCGACACGGTGTTTGGGTTGACGTACGAGCGGCGGGACGCGTAACGACCGCATACAGACGAACGCCCTCGGCGCATCTGAGCCGGCCGTGCCGCTCGAAAGCTACTTGTTGCTTAGGCCAAGCCGCTCCAGTACACTTAAATACCGTTAACCTTTGACGTTAACGTTCATGGAATTGGAAAGAGTCAGGCTCCTTGGAAATCTCATTCCGTACCAAGAAGCTTGAGAAGCAATGCTGTAACTCGAAGGTCGCTAGCAAGAAGCTCGGCGTCGATCAGGCCACGAAGCTGGGCAGGAGATTGGACGACATGCGAGCGGCGGCGAATCTCGGTGTGTTGCGCCCACCTTTCCCAGGGCGCTGCCACGAGCTGAAGGCTGATAGGGCGGGCCAGCTCTCCATCGACCTGGTGCACCCGTACCGGCTCGTTTTCGTGCCGTCCGCCGATCCTTCACCGGAGAAGCCTGGGGGCGGTTTGGACTGGGACCTAGTCACTGCGGTGACGATCATCGGAATTGAAGACACTCATGGGTGAGTCGCAAATGAATGAGTACCGGCCGGATACTATCTCTCCCCCCGGTGAGACCCTGCGAGATCTTCTCGGGGAAATGGGTCTCTCGCAGGCCGAGCTCGCTACGCGCATGGGGCGGCCCAAGAAAACGATCAGCGAGATCATGAATGGAAAGGCTGCGATCACGACGGAAACGGCCCTCCAACTGGAGATGGTTCTCGGTGTACCGGCAGACTTCTGGAACGCGCGGGAGCAGAACTACCGGGAGTACCTCGCCAGAGAACAGCAGGCACAAGAGCTAGCCAAGCAGTACGAGTGGGCGAAGCAGTTCCCTCTTGCGAGGATGTTCGCCCATGGCATGGTGCCGAGGGTGAAAGACAGGAGCGAACAGGTCCGCCTTCTTCTGACATTTCTCGGTGTCAATGCGCCGGAACAGTGGTCAGAGCTTTGCTCCCAACACGCTGTGTCCTTTCGGAAGTCTGCCACCTTTGATGCCGATTCGAACGCCCTGGGCGCGTGGCTTCGAGCGGGCGTGGTGCGGTCTGGCAAGATCGAGACTCAGGATTACGACAAGCGAACGTTCCTCCTCGCGTTGCGTGAGACGCGCCGCCTCACCAGGGAAGAACCGGAAGTTTTTCAACCAGCAATTCAGGCGCATTGTGGCGCAGCTGGGGTGGCTGTCGTGTTCGTCCCGCAACTGCCCAAGTCACGGGTGAGCGGAGCGACTCGCTGGCTGACTCCCAATAAGGCCCTTATTCAGCTCTCCCTGCGCTATAAGACCAACGACCATCTCTGGTTCACGTTTTTCCATGAGGCGGCTCATATTCTGCTCCACGGGAAGCGATCGATCTTCTTGGACACACAGAGCCATGAGGGCCGACAAGAAGAGGAGGCCAATCGTTGGGCAGCGGATTTCCTGGTTCCGCCGGATCGCTTCGCTGAGCTGCAAGGGTGGAATGTCTACCGGAAGGCGGCAATTAGAGACTTTGCGGCCTCGATTGGCATTGCTCCTGGGATTATCGTCGGTCGACTGCAGCACGAAGGGATGCTTCCACGCAGCCACTGCAACGATCTGAAAGTGCGACTTGAGTGGGCTACCGCCACAGCGGCGTAGCACCCCGCTAGGCCCATCTGGCTAGATTTCGAAGCGTCTCCCCGGGATCGCGTCGAACTTGTTTGGGTTCGCAGATGGGTACAGTGGAGTCGAGATCCTGGATACTATCCTGACTGCATAAACCATCACTTCTCGGCAACAACCCCAGCTGAGAAGTATCTGCTCGCTCTCTGGTTTTGGAGCGCGCTTCGTCACGCGCCAAACCGAGTCGAAAACTCGCGCCCGTGCGCAGCAACCCATGTTCCCCGCTTCTAGTCGATCATCGCAATGCTTCGCCGTCTTCGTCGCCGCCGCGGTAGCGCTCACGGGCTGTTCCTGATCGCACCCGGTTACGCCCGTGACGTCCGATCTTCTCTACGTCTGGGCGTTCGACGCCGACGAGGAAAGCAGCGACTTTTTGGCCGTGATCGAGGCCGATCCCGAGTCGAGTAATTACGGCGAGATCGTCGATACCGTTCCGGTCGGCCTGGTCGGCGGCGCCCACCACACCGAGCACCGCATGCCGGACGGAGATGTGTTCTTCGCCAACGCGTTTGCCGCGGGCACGACGTTCCTGTTCGACACCAGCTCTCCACGCTCGCCGCGGGTGCGCGCTTCCTTCGTCGAGCGCGGTGCATTCACGTTCCCGCACAGCTTCGAGCGACTCCCGGACGGCCGCGTCCTTGCCACGTTCCAGAATCTCGGCGACGGGAATCGCGAGCCGGGCGGGCTCGTCGAACTGGATCCGGAAGGCGCCTACTCGAGAGGCGCTGAGGCGGTCGACCCGGCCGATCCCGAACTGCGGCCGTACGGCTTGGCGATCGTTCCCAATATCGATCGCGTGGTCACCACGACGGCCGACATGCGCGGCCGGCTCCACGCGACGTCCGTGCAGTTGTGGCGTCTGTCGAACCTCGAGCTGCTCGAGACATTGCTGCTGCCACCCGGCGAGCGGGGCGACGAGAATGTGATGCCGGCGGAGCCGCGCGTGCTCGGCGACGGCCGAAGCGTCGTCGTGAACACTTTCTCGTGCGGCCTCTACCTGCTCACGGGCCTCGACACCACGGAGCCGGTGGCGACCTTCCTGCGCAACTTCCCGTACGAGCCTCCCCATCGGTGCGCGCTCGCCGTGCTCATCGGCCACTTCTGGGTGCAGACGGTGCCGACCTCCGAGGCGCTCGTTAGCCTCGACCTCTCGGATCCCTCCAGGCCGAGGGTCGTTCAAGAGCTGGCGCTGGGAGAGGAATACCGCCCTCACTGGATCGCTGCCGACCGCAGCGGACGCCGTATCGTGGTCACGGGTCGAGGCGACATGGAGCATCGCGTCCTCGTCGTTCGGTTTGACCCCGAGACCGGCCGCATGGAGATCGATGCGAGTTTCCGAGACGCCGGTAGCGGGCTTCCGGGCGTATCGTTCGATCGGACCGGCTGGCCCCACGGCCCGAGCGGCACCGCCACGCCGCACGGCGCACTCTTCTATCGCTAGCCGATCGTCAAGTAGGGCCGCAGGGGGTCTGCACCGTCAGCTACTCTCGGGAGATCGATGATTCAACGATTATTCGTTTACGGAACCCTGGCGCCGGGCCGACCGAACGAGCGCCTGCTCGATGAATCGGGGGTTCCTGGGGAGATGCGATCGTGACCGGAACAGAAGAGCCGCCCAGCTCAGTACTCGACTCGATCGGCGAAACGCGGATCGTTGCCCTCCGGCGGATGGTTCCGGAGAAGAGCGCTCGGGTCCTGGTGAAGCTGGAATACGAGAACCCTACGGGGAGCATGAAGGACAGGATGGCGCTCGCGATGGTGGAGGCCGCCGAGGCGGACGGGCGCTTGCGGCCGGGCGGCTCGGTGATCGAGTACACCGGCGGGAGCACCGGCGTGTCGCTGGCGTTGGTGTGCGCGGCGAAGGGCATTCCGCTCCAGATCGTGACCTCGGACGCGTTCAGCAAGGAGAAGCGGGATCACATGACGGCCTTGGGCGCCCGACTCACCCTTGTGGCCAGCCCGGAAGGCGGCACGACGAAGGCTTTGACCCTCGAGATGATCGAGACGGCGAGACGACTCGCCGACGCTCCCGGAAGCTACTGGACGGATCAGTTGAACAATACCGATCAGGTGTCGAGCTACGATCGAATGGGCGAGGAGATCTGGAGCCAGACCGACGGGAATATCAGCGCCTTTGTCCAGAGCGTGGGCACGGCCGGGTCACTACGGGGAATCGCGACGTACCTACGAAGCCATGACGAAGCCGTACATGTCGTCGCCGTGGAGCCGGCGGAGTCCGCGGTGTTGTCGGGCGGGCAGAGCGGATCGCATGAGATCGAGGGGGTGGGCGTCGGGTTCGTGGTGCCGTTGTGGTCGGGCGGACTTGCCGACGAGATCCAAGCGGTAACCACCCAGGAGGCGATGGCGACCGCCCGCCGCCTCGCGCGCGAGGAAGGTATCTTCGCCGGCACCTCGACGGGCGGTAACGTGGCGGTCGCGTTGCGCGTAGCGGAGCGTCTCGGGTCCGATCAAACGGTAGTCACCGTGGCAGTGGACTCAGGAATAAAGTACCTGAGCACGGCCTTGTACTCGGAGGCATGAGAGACCCCGGCCGAGCGGGTCGGAGAAAACGCCGGCGCACGACCGTCTAACACCTACAAGACTCCCGGCGGTCACCGGGCAGACGGATAGACGTGGATTCCCGACGTTGATAGACGAAGTTCTGTGTGATTACATAGTAATTACACCTTGAGGCACAGATGAAGGCTCGCTTGGTTCGCATTGGAAACTCCCGCGGGGTCCGGATCCCCAAGCCCCTCATCGAGCAGGCTGGACTGACCGAGGATGTCGAGCTCGTGGTGCGTGAGGGCGAGATCGTCATCACCCGTATCGCAAGCACGCGCGCGGGGTGGGCGACGGCAGGCGAGGAACTCGCAGCTCGTGAGGAAGATCAGCTCATCGGCACGCCGGTCTCGACGCGATTCGATCTGGAAGAGTGGGAGTGGTGACAGCTCCCGAGGTTCGCCGTGGCGAGGTGCATCTGGTCGATTTGAATCCAACGCGTGGGCAAGAAATTCGTAAGGCGCGACCCTGCGTCGTGGTCTCCCCCGACGAGCTCAACGCCCACGTACGGACATTCATCGTGGCGCCGCTTACCACGGGGAGCCATGGGTACCCGTTTCGTGTGGCTTGCCGATTTCAGGGCAAGTCGGGACACGTGGTTCTGGACCAGATCCGGATAGTGGACCGCGAGCGGCTCATCCGACGACTCGGCAGAGTCTCGCCGCGAGCACTCGGGCGTTCCTTGCGGCTACTACAAGAAATGTTCGCGCCCTGACACAGCGGCCCAACGGGGACTTGGATCAGGCTGGAACCGGCCGGCTGCCGGGCTTTTGGATCGGCTCGCGGGCCTCGCACTGCGGGCAGTCGTCGGCTTCGAAGGTCGGGGAATCGAGGGCGATCAGCGAGACCAGCGGCAGCCCGTCGATGTTGTCTTTGCCGCTGCGGTTGGCGATGCAGGCTACCCCGACGGGCTCAGCGCCGCAGAACCGAATCGCTTCGACTGTTTCGAGCGTGCTGCGCCCCGTCGTCACAACGTCCTCGACGACCAGGACGCTGAGGCCGGGACCGAGCACGAAGCCGCGCCGTAACGTCATCTCGCCGTCGACCCGCTCGCTGAAAGAGGCGCGGGTGCCGAGGGCGCGTCCGACCTCGTGGCCGATGATGACGCCGCCCAGGGCGGGGGAGACCACCGCGCTGATCTGCCGGGGCGCCGTCGCACGCCAGCGCTCGGCGAGCTCGCGGCCCAGCTTCTCGGCCAGCGTCGGGTGCTGCAAAGCCACCGCGCACTGCAGGTACTGCGCCGAGTGGAGCCCTGACGACAGCCGGAAATGGCCGTCCATGAGGGCGCCCGACTCGGTGAGCAACTCGATGATTTCCTGATCGGTCATCCTGGCGCTTTCCAGACCACCTCGCCGGCTACGATCGTGAACACCGGCCAACCCTTGAGCTCCCAGCCGTCAAACGGGGTGTTGCGGCTCTTGCTGGCGAACGCCGCAGCGTCGACGGTGGCGGTGCGCTCGAGATCCAAAACGGTGACGTTGCCCACCGCGCCCTCGCTCAGGTCACCGGCGTCGAGTCGAAGAATGCGGGCCGGGTTGACGGAGAGCAACTCTACCAGCCGTTGGAGGGTGACGTGGCCGCGGTGCAGGAGCCGATCGCAGGCGAGCGGTACGGCGGTTTCCAAGCCGACGATGCCGAACGGCGCGAGGTCGAACTCGAGCGCCTTCTCGTCGGCATGGTGGGGGGCGTGGTCGGTGACGATGGCGTCGACCGTACCGTCGGCCAGTGCCTCGATGAGGGCGTCGACGTGGGCTTGGGAGCGCAACGGCGGGTTCGTCTTGGTATTTGTATCGAAGCTGCGCACTTCCTCGTCGGTAAGGACGAAGTGGTGGGGCGTGACCTCACAGGTGACGTTGATACCGCGGGCTTTGGCGTCGCGGATCATGCGCAGCGCGCCGGCGCTGGAAATGTGGGCACAGTGCAGAGAGCCGCCGGTGAGCTCGGCGAGCACCAGGTCGCGGGCGACGATGATGTCCTCGGCAGCGGCCGGGTGGCCTTTGAACCCGAGAGCGGTTGACACCCGGCCTTCGTTCATCGGCGCCGTCCCGGTGAGGCTGAGGTCCTCGCAGTGCTCGATGACCGGAATGTCGAACATCCGGGTGTACTCGAGCGCCCGCCGCATGAGCTCGGCGGTGGCCACCGGGTATCCGTCGTCGGAGACAGCGACGCAGCCGCCGTCGACGAGCTCGCCGATTTCGGCGAGCGCCTCGCCCTGCTGGCCGACGCTGACGCATCCGATCGGGTACACGGGGACGGTCCCGGCTTCGTCGGCGCGTTCGATGATGAGCTCGGTGACGGCGCGGTGATCGTTCACCGGCGAGGTGTTGGGCATGCACGCCACCCCAGTGAAACCTCCCGCTGCGGCCGCCGCGGTGCCGGTCTTGATGGTCTCCTTGTGCTCCTGCCCGGGCTCGCGCAGGTGGACGTGCATGTCGATGAAGCCGGGTGCGACGACGCATCCGGAGACGTCGAGGACGTCGGCGCCGTTCGCATCCAGGTCCGAGCCGATGCCGCTGATCAACCCGTCGTCGATCATCAGGTCGGCGGTTTGGTCGATCCCCTGCGCCGGATCGACGACCCGCCCGCCCTTAAGCAGCAGTTTCGACATTCTTCTTGGCCGCTCCAACGCCGGCTAGCAGGTAGAGGACGGCCATGCGCACCGCGAGGCCGTTGCTGACCTGCTCGAGGATCACCGACGCTGGGCCGTCGGCGACGTCGGAGGCAATCTCCACGCCGCGGTTCATCGGCCCCGGGTGCATGACGATGACATCGTCTTTGGCCAGCGCCAGCTTGTCGCGGCTCAACCCGAAGAGGTTGAAATACTCACGCGTGCTCGGAAACGACAGCTTGCCGCCGCGCTCGAGCTGGATGCGCAGCGTCATGACGACGTCGGCACCCTCGAGCGCCGGCTCGAGCCGGTCAAAGGCCTCGACGCCGAGCGCCTCGACGTCACAGGGCATGAGGGTCGGCGGCGCGGCAACCACGACGGTGGCGCCGAGCTTGCGCAGACAATGGATGTTGGAACGCGCCACCCGGCTGTGGGCGATGTCGCCGCAGATCACCACCCGGAGGCCCTCGATGCTGCCCTTGTGGTCGCGAATCGTGAGGGCGTCGAGAAGAGCCTGCGTCGGGTGCTCGTGGGCGCCGTCGCCGGCGTTGATGACGGCGGCGCTGCAGGTTCTGGCGAGCATGTGGGCGGCGCCCGGGAAGGCGTGCCGGATGATCAGCAGGTCGGGGTACATCGCCTCGATGTTGCGGGCGGTGTCGATGAGTGTTTCGCCCTTGACCATCGAGGAGGTCGACGCCGAGATGGTCTGGGTGTCGGCGGATAGCCGCTTGGCGGCGATCTCGAACGACGTCCGGGTGCGCGTCGAAGGCTCGAAGAAGAGGTTGATCACCGACTTGCCGCGCAGCGTCGGGACCTTCTTGATCGGGCGCTGCGAGATCTCCTTGAAATGGTGCGCGGTATCGAGAATCAACTGGATCTCGTCGGCGTCCAGGTACTCGATCCCGAGCAGGTCCTTGCTCTTGAGCGAGGCGGCCTGCTGGTCCACGGGAAGGATGAGGTCGCCGGCGTCGCCGGGGGCAGCGGGGCCGGCCTCGGCTTCTTTCGTTTTGGGCATCACTCGCCTCCGTCATCGTACTGGCGTACGACGTCGTCGACTTCCATCATCAACACGCTGTCCTCGCCGTCGATGTCGCGACACTGCACCTTGATGACCTCGAGCAACGATGTCGGTACGTTCTTGCCGACGAAGTCGGCGCGGATCGGGAATTCGCGATGGCCGCGATCGATGAGCACCGCCAGCTCGATGGCGCGTGGCCGACCGTAGTCGATGAGCGCGTCGAGCGCCGCCCGGATGGTCCGACCGGTAAACAGCACGTCGTCGACGAGGACGACGACCTTGCTCTCGATCTCGAAGTCCAGCTCGGTCGCCTGCACCACCGGGTTGGGTGCAATCTGTGACAGGTCATCCCGGTACAGCGTGATGTCGACGCTGCCGGTCGGTATCTCGACCCCCTCGAACTCCTTGATCTTGTGTTGCAACGTTTCGGCCAACGGCACGCCGCGGCTGCGGATCCCGACCAGCGCCAGGTTGTCGGTTCCGTGGTTGCGCTCGACGATTTCGTGCGCGATCCGCGACAGGGAGCGGTCGATTTGCCGGGCATCCATGATGGTTGCCTTTTTACGCATGGCCAGGAGCCTGTGGGCGACATAAAAAAATCCCGACCGGCTCGCGGCGAGCCGTTCGGGCTGTTGTGCGTCTCTGGATACGGTTCATGTGTCCCCCTTTCTGGCCTCACGGGGCCAGCCCTTAAAGGGTTTCTTTGGTCCGCTTGAGCGTAGCGAAGCCCCTGTAGCGTGTCAAATTTGCCGCCTCGGGGTCCTCATGCTACTTTCCGAACAACCCCCCCGTGGCGAGACTCTGGAGCCCATGTACGATCGGCGCCTGGCCATCGAATCCGTCACCCGCGTAGGCCCAGGCCAATTCGTTCTCGGCTTCGAGAGCCGAGAAATCGCGGCGCAATGCCGTCCCGGCCACTTCGTGATGATCTCTGTGGCGGAGTCAATCGATCCGCTGCTGCGCCGACCGATGGCGATCTACCGCGTGGTGCGCGACGATGCCGGCGCCGCCCGCGGCTTTACCTTACTGATCGAGGTCATCGGTCGCGGCACCGCGCTGCTCGAGCAGCAGAACCCCGGGGATCACTTGGAAGTGCTCGGCCCGTTGGGGGTTCCGTTTGATCTGCCGGTCGCCGGCCAGGCGGGTGGCAAGCATCTCTTGGTCATGGGCGGGGTCGGCGCGGCGCCCTTTCCGTTCGTCGCCGAGGAGTTGCTGGAGGCGGGCCACCGTGTCCACGCCTTCGTCGGCGCCCGAACCGCCGCAGCTCTGCTGTGCGTCGACGACTTCCGCGAGCTCGGCATCCCGGTGGAAATCGCCACCGACGACGGCAGCGATGGTTTTCACGGCTTTGTCGTCGGCCCGTTGCAGGAGTACCTGCAATCTAAAGACTGCGCCGGCGCCGTTCTCTATGCCTGCGGGCCGGTGCCGATGATGCGAGCGGTGCACGACATCGCGGTGGCGAACGACCTGCCGCTGCAGGTCAGCTTCGAGGCGCCGATGGCCTGCCGCATCGGCGCTCGTCTGTCGTGGTGGGTCGGG
>JADFNY010000357.1 GCA_022563115.1 Acidobacteriota bacterium
GCGCTCGATGACAGCGTCGAGATCCTCGGCGAAGAACGCCAGGTGGCCGAACTGGTTGCCGATGTCGTAGTCGCGCCCATCCTTGTTGAACGTCAACTCGACGAAGTGATGCTCGTCCTCGTCGGCGAGGAACACGAGGATGGCGTCACCGAGGTCCTTGCGGCGCGCCTCGCGCAGGCCGAGAAAATTCGAGTAGAAGTCGATCGAACGGTCGAGGTCACGGACGCGGATCATCGTGTGGGCCAGCTTCATGTCGAAACCCTCCGGTCGCCACTGGATGGTGTCACGGCGCTGAGTCTAGCAGGGTGCTGAAAAGCTACCGGGGGTAACGTTGCCGGCACCGTGGGGGCAGCCGGTCGTGAGCACCCTGCTAGCGCGCGGGCCGCTGCGATGGCACGCTGCCGCCATCGCCGGTCTGTCTCCTCTCGCACATGGAGGTCCGCATGCGCTTTCGATCCCTGTTCTCGTCTCCCTCCCGCCTGGTGATCGTTGCAGGCTTGGCCATCGGCTCGCTGACCAATGCGGCGCCGGCCCCGGCCGAATCCATTGAGTCCGGCACGAGCCAGGAAGCCCGACGACGATGGGAGGTCATGGCCCAGATACGGCGCGACAAGTTCGACTACATCCTCCCCGAGGCCATGCGCGAGAACGCCATCGACATGTGGATTACGGTGATGCGGGAGGGTCTTCACGACCCTCTCTACGAGGATCTCGGACGCGGTTATGCCGGCGGCATCGGCTACTACATCTTCACGGATCGCGGCGGCGACCGGATCGAGCGCGCCGCGCTCGGCATCGGCGGCTACCTGCTCGAGCGCAACGGTGCCTACGACATCGTCACCGGCAGCTTCGATCTGCGGGCGTTTGTCGCCGAGCGTGATCCGCAGCGCATCGGCGTGAACATGGCCGAGAACATCGGCGCCGCAGACGGCCTTTCCCACACCATGTACGGTGCCCTTGTCCAAACCCTCGGCGACCGGTACGGGTCGCGGCTGGTGTCGGCCGAGAAGCTGGTCTCCGACTTTCGATCGCGCCGCGTCGCCTTGGAGATCATCGTCTTCGGCAACGCCGGCGAAATCTCCCGCAACATCGCCGAGCGTGCCTTATCGAACGAGGTCATCACACCCGGGATGACGACGCTCGAAGAGGTGGCGTGGTGGATGCAGGACCAACTCCTGGATCGCGGCCTCGGCTCCTCGTTCGACATGCCCTCGGTGTATATCACCGGCCCGAGCGGCATCGAGGCGACCTCGTCCGACCGCATCATCCAGCGCGGCGACCTGCTGATGATCGATTGGGGTGTTGGGCTGATGAACCTCTATACCGACGTCAAGCGCATCGCCTACGTTCTGCTCGAGGACGAGACGGCTGCACCGCCGGGGATACAGAACGCCTTCGACCAGGCGCTGGCCGTGCGGGAGGTCATCCGCCGAACGATCAAGCCGGGGCGCACGGCCGCCGACGTGCTCGAAATGCTCAACGACGAGATCACCGCTGCCGGGTTTACGATGATGGCCGAGTTCAATCGTCCGACCGACACGCCCGCTACCGAGGTCATCATCGGTTGCCACTCGGTGGGCAATCTCGGGCACGGGGTCGGGCCGTCGATCGCCTGGTTCAACCCGGCGCGGCTGCAGTTCGAGATCAAGCCGACGAACCTGTTCTCGATCGAACTTTTCGCCTACACCGCGGCGGACGAGTGGGGCGGCAGCAAGGTGCGCATTCCCTTGGAAGACGACGCTATCGTCACCGAGCGCGGCGTCGAGTGGCTCTACCCGGTCAACGAGCGCATCCTGCTGATCAAGTAGCGGCTCTCTCTAGGCAGGGTGTTGAAGGAGTCCCGGGGGTGCCCTAGGCAGGCCGTGGCCGGCTAGCGGCGGCGAAACACGAACGCCGCTTCGACCCTCGCGCCCTCTCTCTCGAGCCCCAGGACGATCCGGTCATCCCAACGCTTGCCGCTTCTCTGTCAACAAGCCATCTGTCCACCGGTCCGACGATCCTGCTCCAGGTCACCGACAGCGAGCTGCAGAACATCTTGAGCGACAGCCGACTCGGCAAAGGGATCGCGACGAACGCCAGCGCCGCCAAGCGGCCGGGCCGTATACCGTCATCACTGGACACCCCAACTGGCGAGCTTGGCGCGGCACTCGGGGCAGTGATAGTCGAACACCACGAGGAGGTCGCCTTCGTCGGTTTCGAACTCGTGATCATGGCGCAAGAGCTCGGTCGCCGGCCACACCAATTCGCAGTTGAGACAGATAACGAATTTGACCTTGATTTCGTCGTCCACAGACGTTTCCGGTGAGCGAAGCGGAAGGCGCAATATGCTAGCAGGAAGGGGTGAAAGTGCGATGGGTCTGGGGTGTGCCCCAAGGCTGTGGTTTCGGAGCGATTGACCGGGGGATATGATAAAAACGTGGCTACGAGGGTGTTCTTCGGGTGGCAGGTCATCATCAATCGTCCCCAAATGGTGGGAACCACACTGTGCAGCTATGGCGGTCCAAGTTGTTCTTGGCAGTCGCCGCGCTCGGGCTCCTGCTCGGCGGCGCCGCGCTCGCCCATGAGTTGCACCAACCACCGGGCGGCGCGGCCTCTATAGAAGGACCTCCGGGAGAAGAACTTCCTGGCCAGGCCTATCGCTCTTACATCGGCGATCGTGACTTCGTCCTCAGCCGCGGCAACGGCCTTCATGAGTTCTACTTCACCCGCGCGATCTACTCGAGCTACGGCCGCGGCTACGGCGGCTGGCGGCGCGGCAGCTGGGCCGTCGATTGGCCGAAGGCCGACATCCAGTTCCTCTGGGGGCTGAAGCGGCTCACCAACATCGACGCCTACGATCTCGACAACCCGGTCGCGCTCGACGACCCCGACCTGCGTCGCTACCCGTTCTTGTACATGCTCGAGGTCGGCGCCATGCAGCTGACGCCCCCCGAGGTCGAGGGGCTGCGCGACTACCTGATGGCGGGCGGGTTCCTCTTTGTCGACGACTTCTGGGGCACCTACGAGTGGAAGAACTTCGAGTGGGAGATCCACAAGGTCCTCCCCGGTTACGAGATCGTCGAGCTGTCCCTCGATCATCCGCTGTTCTCCAACTTCTACGTCATCGAGGAGATCCTGCAGATTCCCAATGTCGGCAACGCCCGCGCCGGCTACGGCACCTGGGAGCAGGACGGGTACGTCCCCCACGTCCGCGCCATCTTCGACGACGACGACCGCCTGCTGGTGCTGATCAACTGGAACACCGACCTCGGTGACGCCTGGGAGTGGGCCGAGGATCCCTGGTACCCCTTGATCTACTCGAACTTCGCCTACCAGATGGGGGTCAACGCCATCATCTACGCGATGAGTCACTGAGGGCGCCGTGTTCGAGTTCTTTTTCAAGTACAGCACCTACGTATACGACAAGGGCGAATTCGTCCTCGCTGCCGGCCGCCCGGCGATGGTCGCCGCCGCCATGCTGGCGGTGGCGGCGGTCCCTGTGATCTTGCGGTACTCGAGCGTCCGCGCCAAGAGCACCCGGCTCGACCGTGCCGTGCTCACGACGATCCGGCTCTGCGTTCTCGGCGTCATCCTCTTCCTGCTGCTGCAGCCGTCGCTGGTGGTCTCGACCGCGGTGCCGCAGGAGAACTTCGTCGGCATCATCATCGACGACTCGCGCAGCATGCGGATTGCCGACTACGGCGGCGAAGGCGTGGCGCCGCGCAGCGACTTCGTCCGCGAGATCTTCGGCGACCCCGACAGCGAGCTGATGAGGGCGCTCAACGAGCGCTTCAAGCTGCGCTTTTTCCGTTTCTCGGATTCCGTCGAGCGCCTCGAGAGCGTCGACGAGCTTCTCTATTCCGGCGGGCAGACCCACGTCGGCGCGGCCCTCGACTTCGCCCACCAGGAGCTCGCCGCGGTGCCGCTGTCCGGCTTGATCGTGGTCACCGACGGCGCCGACAACTCGATCGACGGCTTATCCGCCTCGCTGCAATCGTTGCGCGCCAGCTCGATCCCGGTCTTCCCGGTTGGCGTCGGCGTCGAGCGCTTCGACCGCGATATCGAGGTCGT
>JADFNY010000358.1 GCA_022563115.1 Acidobacteriota bacterium
ATCACACCACCGCCCGTTGATCGAATCTAGCCATTCCGGCTAGGCTAGCCACGCACGCTCCCCGGAACGGACACCCACGATGGTCGGCACATCCCTCGGTCCCTACAAGATCCTCGAACCGCTAGGCGCTGGCGGCATGGGCGAGGTCTACCTCGGTGAGGACACGCACCTGGGGCGCAAGGTGGCGATCAAGGTCTTGCCCGCCCAGTTCGCCTCAGATCCCGAGCGTTTGGCCCGGTTCGAGCAGGAGGCGCGTGCCGCCGCGGCGCTGAACCATCCCCACATAGCAGCGGTCTTTGATGTCGGCACCGAAGGCGACACTCACTTCATCGTCGAGGAGTACCTCGAAGGGGAGACGCTCCGCCATGCGCTCGACCGGGGCAAGTTGCCGCTCCATCAGTCGCTCGAGCTGGCCACGGAGTTTTCAGAGGCGCTTGCCGCCGCCCACGATGCAGGCATCGTGCACCGCGATCTGAAGCCCGAGAACGTCTTTGTCACTCGAGAGGGCCACGCCAAGGTGCTCGACTTCGGGCTCGCCAAGCTCACCGAGGTGGCAGCGGGGGACGGGAGCGGCGATCCGGCGACCTCACAGTCGCCGACGACCGCACAACCGGCGGTGGTCACCTCCGATGGACAGCTGCTCGGCAGCACCGGTTATATGTCGCCCGAGCAGGCCCAGGGCAAACCCGTGGATCATCGCACCGACCTGTTCGCATTCGGCTGCATCCTTTTCGAGATGGTCACCGGCGGTCGTTGCTTCGCGGGACGGAGCGCCCCCGAGACCATGTCGATGATCATTCACGACGAGGCGCCTTCGCTCACCGATCGGGATCCCAGCCTGCCGCCACAGATTCAGTGGATCCTCGACAAGTGCCTGGCCAAGCCGCCCGAGGAGCGCTACCAGCACACCGACGACCTTGTCGTCCGGTTGAAGCACTTGCTGCGTCAGGTCCATTCCGGGGCGGCAGGGCCCGCACCCCCCGCCGCTGCGGGCGCGCCGACGGTCGGACCGAGAAGCCCGGTGGCGTGGCTCGTGGCCGGCGTCGTGGGCGTGGCGTTGGGTTTTCTCGCCGCCTTTTTTTTGCTGAACGTCATTCTGGGCGGAGCGGAAGAGGCTGGCGGCATCGTGCGCTTGAGCATTCCTCTCGACGCCGACGGGCCCATCGCGCTGGGAGGGCAGCCGCCCGTAGCCGTGGCCATCTCTCCAGACGGATCGCAGATCGTCTACGTCGTCAACCAGGCGGGCGAAAACATCTTGTATCGGCGGCCCCTCGACGACCTGCAGGCGCAGCCGATACCGGGAACCGAGGGCGGCCACGGCCCCTTCTTCTCGACCGATGGGGAGTGGCTCGGCTTCTTCGCCGACGGCAAGCTCAAGACGGTCTCGTTGGCCGGCGGGGCGCCCGTCGAGCTCGCCGCGCCGCCGACGGCCAGGGGCGCCACCGTGACGGCCGACGGAAGGATCATCTACACGCCGACCATCAACTCCGCGCTCTGGGCCGTCCCGGTGTCGGGTGGGGATCCACAGCCGCTGACCCAGTTCGACTCCGAGGCCGGCGAGTTCGGTCATCGCTGGCCACACGCGCTGCCGGATGGAAACAGCGTGCTGTTCGTAATCGACACGGGGGGTAGCTTCGACGCGGCGCGCATCGCTTTGCTCTCTCTCGACTCCGGGGAGACCCGCGTGCTCATAGAGGGCGGTACACGCCCGGTCTATTCGCCGACCGGCCACATCGTCTACGGTCGGCAAGGAACGCTGCTGGCGGTCCCGTTCGACCTCGAGAGCGGAGAGGTCTCCGGTCGGCCGACCGTCGTTCTCACCGATGTTGCGACGCAGCCGGACACGGGTGCTGCGCATTTCGCCCTGTCTGATACCGGGATCCTCTCGTACATACCCGGAGGTGCGCGGACCAACGAGCGGGTCTTGGTAAGGGTCGGCCTCGAAGGTGGCATCGCTCCGATTGCCGGGCTTCCCGTGCGTGCCTACCAGCAGCCGAGTCTTGCACCGGACGGGGCGCGGCTGGCCGTCAACATCGTCGAGGAAAGGCATGACATTTGGATTGCGGAGCTCGGCCGCGGTGCCCTCAGCCGGCTCACGTTTCGCGGCGACAACCACGCGCCCATCTGGTCTCCCGATGGACAGAAGGTGGCGTACGGGTCAGAGAGGGGTGGTCCACTGCGCCTTTTTTGGGTCGCCGCGGATGGCAGCGGTGAAGAAGAAGAGCTCTTGGCCGGGGAGAACAGCCTCGTTCCCAACTCGTGGTCGCCCGACGGCAGGCTTCTCGCCTACACGGAGATCCATCCTTCGACGCGCGGCGACGTTTGGGTTCTTTCGCTGGACGGCGATCGCACGACGCGACAGTTTCTCGCCAGCGAGCACGACGAGCGGGAGGCGGCATTCTCTCCAGACGGTTCCTTGCTGGCGTACGTCTCCGACGAGGCCGGTCGCTACGGGGTCTACGTGCAGCCCTATCCGGGGCCCGGCCGCAAGCTACAAATCTCGACCGGGGGTGGAAGCCAACCGGTTTGGTCGCGCGACGGCAAGACCCTCTACTACCGCAGCGGCGATCGGATGATGGCGGTACGAGTCGACGCCGAGACAGTCAGTGCCGAGCCGCCGCGCGAGCTGTTCGAGGAACGTCTGGACGAGGGGTACATCTACCACCCCAGGGTCTACGACGTCGCGATCGACGATAGCGGTTTCATCGCCGCAAGGGCAGAGTGGGACTCGATCACGCGAGTCAACGTCATCCTCAACTGGTTCGAGGAGTTGAAGCAGCGGGTGCCGACGGGAGGTCAACGATGATCGGCACATCCCTCGGTCCCTACAAGATCCTCGAACCGCTAGGCGCTGGCGGTATGGGCGAGGTGTACCTCGGTGAGGACACCCGCAACGTGGCGATCAAACGCGTCCCCACCGGGTGCGACGAATTGAAACCAGCGGGCGCTAAGAAAGAGTGATCGGATGGACCGCAGACGATGAAAGAGTTCGGAAAACTAAAGCGACTGGAGCTTCGCTCGATCTGGAAGCACGAAGCCAGAGACTTCACCCCATGGCTCGCCGCAAACATCCAAAGTCTGGGCGACGCACTCGGAATGGACGGGCCGCCTGCCGGAGGCGCTCCAGCTCGGCGTCGATCACGTCGCGCCATTGCATCGCCCAGGCGCCGGGCTCGAGGCCGAAGCTCAACTGGCGGGCGAGCACGCGGCCACCGGCGTCGATCAGGAACGTGGTCGGGAGGCCGACCAACTCGAGGCGTTCGATGGTCACGAGCTCGGCTCGGGCCAAGGGAATGTCGACCGGATGGTCCTCCAGGAACCGCGTGAAAATGGTACGACCCACCTGCCGGACGAATAGGCCTGCCTGATCCTGCACGGCAACCGCCAGCACGGAGACGCCGTTCTCACGAAGCGATTCGGCCATCTCGCCGAGCATCTCGACCTGAGCGATGCTGCGTTGGTTCCAAGTGCCCCAGAACAGGACGAGGAGCAGATCGCCGCCGAGGCTGTCGCCGTCGAGCGACGTTTTGCCGACCGCCCGGATGCCCGAGGCTGCCAGCGGCATGCGCGGACCGCTTCCCGGCTCGAACCTCCGGATCTCGTTGTCGGCGATGCGTTCGTACAGATCGCTGAGCCCGTCTTCGAAGCCTTCGAACGTCGCGGTCGAGTACCACTGGCCGATCAGGTAGTGGCGCGCCGCCTCACGGTAACGACCGACGCGCTCGAAGACGTAGCCGGCAAGGTAGTTGACTTCGCCGTGCGTGTAGTCGGGATCGGCGCCGGAAAGCGATCGCAGGAGCTTGTCGACGGCGCCTTCGGCCTCCGGCAGCATCCCCGCTTCGGCGTAGTAGAACGGCATGCGGGCGAGGAGACGGTCGAGATTCGCGCGCGCTTCGGCGAGCTCGTCCGTTCCATACGCCAGCTCGATCAACGGATCGTCGCCTTCGGCGGCGCGGACGGCGCGCTCGATCAGCCTGATCCCGAGCGCCCGGTAGTAGGAGCTGTTGAGCAGGATCCGGCCGACGTACTGCAGCGTCTTGGGGTCG